>MGXQ01000039.1:0-425 GCA_001801405.1 Gammaproteobacteria bacterium RIFCSPHIGHO2_02_FULL_42_13
TTGCAAGAGAAATATGGGGATAATTTATTTGTTCACAAATCTATTAAAAAAGTTAGAAAATGGATCTTAAAGAAAAGAGAAAGAACATCTAAAATGAAAGCAGCCTCTTGGGTAAAAGAAATATTTGGCGATCATCTTGTTAATAGTAAAAAAGCCAAACAGTCCGCAACTTTTTTCTGTAAATATTTAAGTAAATTTTTTACAGTACCAACGATTCGGGAAGCGGTAACTGTTTCGGATTTCCCTAAAGAACCACAAATTGTTCAAGTCATGGAGAAATTCAATATAATTCACTATCTTGGAAGATATTTTGCTATTGCACAATCAGTAGGCCCCGTTGACTTTACCGTTATTGCCACCTTGCAAGAGAAATATGGGGATAATTTATTTGTTCACAAATCTATTAAAAAAGTTAGAAAATGGAT
>MGXQ01000039.1:460-1294 GCA_001801405.1 Gammaproteobacteria bacterium RIFCSPHIGHO2_02_FULL_42_13
CGACTTAATCTGACATAAAGCTTGCAAAAGTGAGAGTTTCCGGTTTTGATAGAAGTGTAAACTTTGACTCAAAACTAAACTAAAAGGAAACTCTCACATGTTAAATACTACAGACAAAATCATTAAACATAAAGTTGGCTTGCTTAATTTAGCAGAAGAATTAGGCAATGTATCAAAAGCGTGTACAATAATGGGGCTATCGCGAGATACGTTTTATCGCTACAAATCCGCAGTCGATGAGGGCGGAATTGAATCATTATTTGATCGCACACGCCGAAAACCCAATTTGAGCAATCGAGTGGATGAGGCGACTGAAAGGGCTGTTCTCGAGTATGCAGTTGCCTTTCCCGCTCACGGGCAACATCGGGCGAGCAATGAGCTTAGAAAGAAAGGCGTTTTTGTATCCGGCAGTGGCGTGCGCAGCATCTGGGTACGGAATAATATAGGCGTAAGCCCACGAAAATCCCACGTTGCAAAGGAATTAATTTTGCAGTAGGGCTTTGTCAATGCGGTGTGGTAATAATGACGTTGGATTTATTTCTCGTCGACGCATGGCATGCACTTGGTTTAATACATACTCTAAGTATGCCCGAGGATCAATGCCATTGAGATCGCACGATTGAATCAGACTATACAATAAAGCCGCTCGTTGCGCTGATGGTTCATTTCCCACAAACAACCAATTGCGTCTACCCACCGCAAATGGTCTTATCTGATTCTCCACCCAGCAATTACTCAGCTCAGCTTCGCCATAATCGACATAGCGAATCAGCTCCGGCCATTGGTTTTTACAATACGTGACCGCTTTGCCCAGCAAGCTGGCTGGCGGCGCAT
>MGXQ01000039.1:1321-2605 GCA_001801405.1 Gammaproteobacteria bacterium RIFCSPHIGHO2_02_FULL_42_13
TACAATACGTGACCGCTTTGCCCAGCAAGCTGGCTGGCGGCGCATGAATCGTACATTTGACATTAACTCCGTTTTTCGTCTAAAATGTCAGGATGAAGTCTATGAGATGAATTTAGAAGTGTCAATCAATTATTGAAATGACTCTAAACTGACAATAATTTTGCTTCAATCTGACGTCAAGTTGAAGTACACCTTAAATTGACAGCGGGTATGATAAACATGAAATTTTCTGAAGATGAATTGAGGAAGCAGATAGCCGATGTGCGTGGAAAAATTTCTTCGCTAGAATCTACTTTCGATATAGGTAATGGAAGCGGCTTTGGCGGTGGTATCAGCGATGAAAGACAAATTAATTATCAAATACAGTATAAGAAAGACCAAGAAAGTAGGTTAATTAGAGATTTAAATGATTTATTACTTAAAAAAACAAAAAAATCATCAAACATTGCTGCTTGGCTTGCAGCTATAGCCGCTTTTATATCAGCTGCCACCGGCATCATCACGTTTTTCATTCATAAACCGTAAATTTCGACACGGATGGGGTCGCCACCCCTAGCGTGAGTTTATCACGGCAAGGCCTTTTTAACCCCACCCTAAAACCATAATTTTCTGAAAAAACAAAGAGTTGCGTCTTCTTTTTGTCCGCGCCAAATGTATACACTGATTAATTTTAATATTTTGCTTGAAAAAGTTCGTTTTTTAGTTTATAAACAACATAGTATTTTGTATTGTATACTATAAGGATATTGTGATGGCCACTATTCAAGCAAGAACCTCTCGCGGACATAAATATTGGTATATTGTTGAATCTAAAAGAGTTAACGGCAAACCACGACCCATCGTCCTGGCCTATTTAGGCAAAGCAGATGACCTGCTTACCCGAATCCATGGCATCTCCGAGAACATCAAGCTAAGATCCTATTCTCACGGTGCCATTGCCTCCTTACTTAAAACGGCCAATGAATTCGACATTTGCGCTATCATCAACAAGCATATTCAGTCCGAACGGAAAAACACGGCAAAAAAACCGATTCGTAACAACCTGACTGCTGGCGCCACTTTTTTGCTCGCCGCCATCAATCGATTATGCTTACCCACCAGCAAGCAAGGATTTTATGATTGGGCCAAAAACTCTTCTTTGGAGTACTTGTTGAAAACCAATCTCAGCAAGGTCGACAGTCAGCATTTTTGGGATTTAATGGACGCCCTGCCCATTGAAAATATCGAAAGGATCGAGCAAGATTTATTGAAAAGAGTTTTTGAGCTCTATTCACTCGACAAAAA
>MGXQ01000039.1:2617-34283 GCA_001801405.1 Gammaproteobacteria bacterium RIFCSPHIGHO2_02_FULL_42_13
TGATACGACGAACTTCTTTACCTACATTCACACCACGAATGATCGCTGTACGATTGTCCAACGCGGACGAAACAAACAAAAAAGAAATGATTTGCGTCAAATTGGATTGGCTCTGGTGGTTACCCAAAAAGATATGATTCCACTTTTTCATTTAACCTACGAAGGCAACCGTCATGACTCTAAAATATTCCAATCAATCGTTGAAAAATTAAAAGAAAGAATGGCCTTCTTAAATTTGGATATTGGACATCATACCGTTGTGTTTGATCGAGGTAACAATTCAAAAGAGAATTTAAATCTACTTAAAGCATCAGGAATTCATTATGTTGGCGCATTAACTCCCTATCAACACAAAGCGTTGGTTCTGGACGCTATCGATCGTTTAGAACCGATTGAAGTGAGCGAACAAACTTGGCAAGTCTATCGCATCAAAAAAGTGATTTGGGAGGAAGAAAGGACTATCGTTGTTTTTATTTCGGAAAATCTAAAGGCTGGACAGCTGGGTTGGATATATCAGCAAATTGAAAGAGCAGAAAAAGACCTCCGAGAAATCAAAGACAAGACGGTCAACAAACCCTTGAGCCAAAAAGAAAAGGACGCCTATGAAAGTAAAATAACGACGTTAATTCATGAAAAAAAACTGGACGAGATAATTTCCTTTTCGTGGAACAAGGTTGACGATAATGGATTTCGATTGGATTATATTGTTGAGCAGGAAAAGATAAAAAATCTCGAAGAAACATTGGGCATAAGAATATTAATGACCAGCCGGCACGACTGGCGTACTGAAGAAATTATTAATGCTTATCACGGTCAATCGCATATTGAACATTCATTTAAAAATATGAAGAACCCTTATCACTTAGCGATTAGGCCTCAATTGCACTGGACAGACCAAAAAATCAAGGTGCATTTTTTTATCTGCGTGATGGGTTATTTATTGGCGGTTTTACTTTGGAAACAAGCAAAGGAAAAAATGGGCTTTACAGGATCATTAGACCGCCTTTTAGATTCTTTAAATAACATTCGGCTGGGCGCGGTGCTCGAGGCGAATACAGAAAAACGAGGTGCCGTAAAAACGATTTATAAACTGGAAGAAATGTCCGCCGATGAAAAAAACCTAATGAATGCTTTAAATATTGAAAAATTCCATGTCAGCCGACCAAAACTATCCGGCGTTAGTGTATACGCATCATAAGGTCGTTTAGCCTTTAAAATCAAGGGACGCAGGGCTTTTTGGCTCTTTGCCGTGATAAACTCACGCTGGCTTTCGTTGGCTTTGTAGAGTATTTTTCTTCTTTTTAAAAACATTGAGCCCGCGTTTGACTACTTTATTACGCCATTTGTTACCTTCGCTATAGGGTGTTAAAAGTTTTTCGACGGATGCCATGTCTGCTTTATCGTCAACTTGTTCTCATTTGCCCCTTAGGTCTCGTAAGTCTGTTATCTGTGCACGAATATCTGTAAAAAAACAACAGCAACAACTAGGTGCACAACCAACCATTTCACGAGCTATTAATCGATCCATATAATAGGCTAAACGTTTTCCTTCGCCATAAGTTTCGGTCGTCGTATCGGCAGGCATAACCCATTGCTCCTGTAAATATAGAAAATAATAAGTAATAACCTGAGGCAATCACTGACAAAAAGAACTGGTGTTTTTAGAAGTCACTGTCAGCTTCAAAAACTCATTGTATATATGCAATTATATGTATATGGGAAATAAATTCAAGATTTTTTCACATGCTGAAGTTTTCTATATTGCTGGAACTAAGGGATCAAGTCCGCTATGTGAGTTGCCAAGCCGTTTTAAATAATACAATCCGCTTGGGTCGTTTTATGCTCCTGAATAACTAACTGCTAATCTATCAGAAATTACAGTTATTAATGCGAATTCCGGATAAGGTGAAAATTACTTGACCACAGTGTCTCAATGTGGTGCAATTTGAGCGAAGCGAAGCCCAATAGGAATGATTTGTTGGGCCTCACGGCCCAACCTACTAAATAAAATGTACGTTGGGCCTTGCGGTTCAACGTACTCTGAGCTGCGTTAGATATATACCTTCCGATCCATCAATGCATTCGCCAACGTTCGTCCATCGACATATTCTAAATCGCTGCCGGAGGGGATGCCGTGTGCGATGCGTGTAATGTGTTTTTTAAACGGTTTGGCGAGCTCGGCGATGTAATGTGCGGTGGCTTCGCCTTCGACGGTGTGACTCGTGGAAATAATCACTTCTTGGATGTTTTCATCTTTGAATCGTTCTTGCAATAAACTTAAACCGAGTTGTTGCGGGCCAATGCCATCGAGCGGGGATAAATGTCCCATCAATACAAAATAATATCCCCGAAAAATACCGGTTTGTTCGATCGCCATAATATCGGTCGGTGATTCGACGATACAAAGTTTTTTAGAATCGCGACCGGTGTTTTGACAGAGCTGACAGATATCGGTTTCGCTAAAAACGCGGCAGCGTTTGCAATGGCCGATGTTTTTAACTGCATTGACGATAGTTTCAGATAGATGAATTCCGCCCGTTCGATTCCGTTCAAGTAAATGAAATGCCATGCGTTGAGCAGTTTTAGGTCCTACTCCCGGCAGACAGCGCAAAGCATCAATCAGTTCATCCAATAAACGACTAAAGGTCATATATGTTCTACTTTATTGCGCCGCCATCCGTGGGTAAATTCATGTCTTTGGCAATATCAACCATCTTTTGTTTGGTTGCTTCTTCCACTTTTTTCGAGGCATCATTAAATGCAGCGGCAACAAGATCTTCCAACATTTCTTCTTCTTCACCCATTAAGGTAGGAGAAATTTCAACTTTTTGAACGTGATGAGCACCATTCATGACGATTTTAACTAAACCACCACCGGCTTCGCCAGTGACTTTAAGTGCGACGATTTCTTGTTGTGCTTTTTGCATTTGTTTTTGCATTTGTTGCGCTTGCTTTAACATGGTTTGCATGTCCAGGTTGGGGGCGGGTTTTTCTGCCATGGTTATTACCTCTGTGTTATTAAGAGCTGTGAGTATAGTGATTTTCGGGCATGGAATCAATTAGTCCGATGACGGCTTAACCAATTCTGGCGCGACTTTCGCGCCTAATTTATCGACTAATGCCTGTACAGTCGGATTTTGTTGGATTTCGGCAACGGCGGATTGATGTCGTTCGTCGGTTTTGCGTTGTTGTAGGCCAGCCGGCGTTTCGACGTCGGGTTCGGCGAGGGTGATGCTTAGCTGAATGGTCTTTTGAAAATGAGCGTTGAGCGCCTGGTTTAAACGTGTTTTGAGTTTGTCATTTAATAAAGCCGCATGCGAAGGATGCAAGGTTAATTCCATCCTGTCATTTTCAAAACGTTTGAATGCGCAATTAAGAGCGAGCGACTGTGCCATGCCGCTTAACGATAAATCAGCGAGCAATGTATTCCAATTATGGGTTGATCCCATTGTGGGTGCCTCCGCTTGTTTGACAGGCGTCACAAATTTTTTAACAGGGGCGCTTTGTTGTTGGGGTGCGGCGGATATATTGATGGGTTCGAATGCAAGTAAGCGTAACAAAATCATTTCAAAACCAATACGCGCATCGGGGGTAAGATTTAAATCGCGTCGACCCATGAGTGCAATTTGGTAATAGAGCTGTATGTCTTCGGGTGAGAATTGTTTGCTAAATGTTTCAATGCTATCTGAATGTTCTTCATGCAGTACGGTGCTGATGCCGGGAATGATTTGCGTCATCGCAATGGCGTGCAGCCATGTTAATAAGGATTCTAATACATTATTGTAATCGGGCGAATAATCCGCTAATCGCGCGCTGATATTGATTAATTCGTTGCTGTTTTTATTTGCGAGCGCCTCCAAAATAGATTGAATTTCATGTTGATCGATCGCGCCTAACATTTGACTGACATCGGCGTTTTGAACTGTGCCATGGCCAAATGAAATGGCTTGATCCAATAAACTTAATGCATCGCGCATACTGCCGTTTGCGCTATGTGATAATTGCATGATTGCTGGCAGTTCAAATTTAATTTTTTCTTCTGTTAAAACATGTTGTAAATGTTTGGAAATTTGTTCCGTTGACAAATTCTTTAAATAAAATTGCAAGCAGCGCGATAAAACCGTAATCGGTAACTTTTGTGGATCGGTCGTGGCTAATAAAAACTTTACGTGCTCGGGCGGTTCTTCTAATGTTTTTAATAAGGCGTTAAAACTGTGGCCGGAGAGCATGTGCACTTCGTCGATCAGATAAATCTTAAATCGTCCGCGTGTTGGCGAATATTGTACGTTGTTTAAAAGTTCGCGCGTGTCTTCGACTTTAGTGCGTGATGCGGCATCGACTTCGATTAAATCCACAAAGCGGCCACTGTCGATGGAGAGACAAGCATCGCATTTGTTGCAAGGGGTGGCGGTGATGCCAGTTTCGCAATTGAGACATTTGGCCAAAATTCGCGCAACGGTGGTTTTGCCCACACCGCGAGTACCGGTGAATAAATAGGCATGATGGAGGCGATTTTGTTCGAGTGCGTGAATGAGTACGCGGCTAACATGTTCTTGACCGACGAGGGTTTGAAAGTCACGTGGTCGCCATTTTCGGGCGAGTACTTGATAGCTCATGGGATGGTGTCCTTTTCACTGCGTCTGCGACTTGATCGCGGGGATTTTTATTAATGGTGACCATACCAGCCATATTTCGCGCTCACATCGATTATTACCGTTGCTTCCTTCCGGATCTGGCGGGGTTCATAATGTCGTGCCGCAAAAGGACTCGCATAGCCACCGCCAGCGATTATAGCGGAGTTTGTGGCAATATTCGAGAGCGAGTCTCTTCCAATGCAAGATGAGGCTGAAATTGATACCAGATTCCAATGCAAAATGAGTCTGAAACAGGAATAATGTAAAAAAATTGGGCTCTTATAGCCAAAATCGTTCATCATAAACGGTAGGGAATTATAATTGTCGCTGATCAACAGTATTTTGGTCGGCATATTTTTTATATTCAAGACAATGCGTCTTATCACAAAGATAAAGATGTTTGGTTGTGGTTTAAGGATCACCGAAAAAGTATTGAGGTTGTTAACTTGCCACCATATTCACCAGAACTCAATGCAATTGAAACACTTTGGCATCACACGAGAATGAGGGGTACACACAATCGATATTTTGAAACCAAGGATGAAATTGTGGGTACGTTAACGCGAGTGTTCAGAAGCATACAAAAAAATCCAAATCAAATACGAGGTTATCTGGCTCCATTTCTATAGGCATTATGTCCGTTTAATTATGCGCGTCTGTATATATACTATAGTTAGCATGTGTATTCTTGTTTTAAAAATGAAGGAAGCGCGCTTTTGGCCAAAAATGAAGTTCGAGCCGATATTTTTTCAGATTCTTTGGCAGTTTGTCAATCCGAAAGGGTCGCTTCTGCGGGCGGGCGGAAAAAAAAAGGGGGCGCCCGCCTTACAAATTTTGGACGAAGTTCGAACTTTCTTTGACGAAAATCCGAATTCCTAATTTTGAAACCCAATCGCTCGGTCGGGCAAAAAGGAAGGGGGTTGGGGGGAAGGAATTTTTGCCCGCCCTCGCTTTCCGATTCCAATTTTTTTCTGCCGCCGCCGAATTTCGTGCCAGTGAAACTGGCGCGCCACCTGTTTTAATTATACAAATTCTAAAACTCTTTTAACAATATTCTCTCCGTCTTCAACAGATTTTTTACACAACCAAAGAACATTCACATCGCTACCTTCAAACAAAAACGATACCCAATTTTCAACTTTCGTTTCGGTAATATTGTTTGGAACTGGCATTTGTGTTGCAGGATCAATAGGAACACCCATAACACTAACACCACCACCGAATGTTACACCCGGACCCCAAGATACGGAACCACTACCACGAGAAACAGTTACCCTTTTCGTTTCAGTTTTTGTTTGTGGTGTTAGTCTAATATGTTTTTCCGAAGCGTAGTTTGCTAAATACTTTAACCACAAATAATCTTGATTATAAGGTTGAACGGAATCTATAAGTTTATAAAAATCTTGGTGACTTGTTTCAAGATCGCTCATTTTTGCTCTACCCAAAACTGACTTCAAATCGTCATTTTTAGAAACTATCGGAAAATAAACTTTTGCAGATTTTTTATCTGTATCAGAAAGACTGGATAAATAATGTTTTTCAAAAAATTTATAAATGGTTTGGTCTAGTAAATGCCTTACTTTAAGCAGAACTTCTTGTGATAAATTTTTTGTCTTTCCAGAAACATCTTTTGCTCGCAAATCATTATCACAAGCATTTTCTAATGCCTGCAATAATTCTCTCGCTCTGTCTAATTGTGATTGAATATCTTTGTCCATAATCTTATTTTTGATTTTCTATGGGAAAAAAACTATTCTGTTGTGAATTATTTTTTTTCAAATCTCTCGGTGTTCTTTCCTCTCTCGGATCAAAAGAATCCAGCATATTTATTTCTTTTTTTACTCTTTTTTCTGACATCGCAACATATTCGGGATTGATATCAAAACCAATCCATTTACGATCTAGGAAATTAGATACTGCACAAGTTGTACCACTGCCAACAAACGGGTCTAAAACAATGTCGCCTTTATTGCTACTTGCTGAAATAATCCTTTTTATTAAAGCTTCTGGCTTTTGCGTCGGGTGTTTTACTCTCTCGGGGTTGGAATAATGAACATGAGAGAATTCCCACACATCGCCAGGGTTTGCTCCTTTCATATTGTTTCTTTCTCTGAAATATTTTTGTGGGATTCTGATATTTTCAAGATTAAATATAAAATCATCAGATTTTGTGAAATACAGAATGTCTTCGTGCCTTGGCGAAAATCCTTTTGTTCTTCCCATGCCTTGCGTGTAATGCCAAGTTATCCAACCATTAAAATGAAACTCTAATTCTTGAAGCATTAAAAACAATCGGGAAACAAATTTTACTCCCATAAACACATAAATGCTGCCATTTTTTTTTAAAACTCTTTTGCTTTCCGTAAGCCAATCAAGAGTAAAACTTTCGTATTCATGCCACTGCTTCCAGTCGATATTGTTGCCGTAATCCTTGCCCAAATTATAGGGCGGATCAGTACAAATTAAATCAACACTTGCATCGGGAAGTTTTTTTAACTCTTCTATTGCGTTACCAGTGATGAAATAATTCGTTTTCATAATTATTCACTTTTAATCCATTTGTACTTTTCAGCTAATTTCAACCAAGGTTTAAGTCCCCTAGAATTGATATATTTTTCATCAATCATTTTTATAAACTGTTCTGCTGTTTTTCGTTCCTCATCAACATAATGAATATCTCTAATCTGCATTTGACCAGTGCCTAATGCTGGATTGTAATTTAAGTCTTTTGCTGAAACATATTTAATGTCATAAACATGACAAGCGTTTACCTGCATAATCCCATTTGTAATTCCATTGCCATCAGCTTTTTCACTGAACACTTTATGCTTTAGCGAAAGAACAAGAAAAATGTAATCAGGATCATCAAGATACTCATTTCTTATTCTTGCAAAGGAAGTAATGTTTGGGCTTTTCCCTGAAGTCAGAATATCTTCTGCTGTTGCTTTTGAATCTACATTTGCAGACACATAATCATCTATGCCCTTCAGCTTAAATTGCAAAACCATATCAAATGCATCGAGTCTTTTCCCAGCTTCAACATTAACTAAGCCATATTTATTCCCAACCTTATCTGATATTTCTTCAAATTTTTCTAAAGCCCACGCTTCAACAAAAGGACCAGCAACTTTATTTATATTTTCTAAAGGTAACCCTCGCTTAAGATTTGTTCTAATAAAAATTTTATTGTTTCCACTGTCGATTGCTTCTTTTATTATCCCTCGAATTGCACTGCATACGCCATCGGACATTGCTGAATACAAAGCTGATTCTTTTGGTAACTTTCGTCTTTTTAAAATATCATTATTCATAATTTTATTTCATTAAATTATCAATTGTAATACCTAATCCTTGTGCAATTTTCGAAACAGTCTGGATTGACGGTTTGGTAATGACATTTGTTTCAATTTTAGTCAGCGTTGTGTAGGGAAGATCGGATTTTCTTGCCAATTCGTCCTGCGTTAAACCCTGCTTATTCCTAAGCAGTTTTATTTTATCCCCAATTGTTTCATTTTCGTTATTGCTTTGACTTTTCATAGTTTCCTAAGTATGATAGTATTAGTATGGGTGCTTGTCTAACCTTTCATAAGTATGATAACAAATACAATGAATTTAATCAAACAAATTTCTTGGCGGCGCATTTCGCAAAGCGAAATACGAAATTCGGCGGCGGCAGAAAAAAATTGGAATCGGAAAGCGAGGGCGGGCAAAAATTCCTTCCCCCAACCCGCTTCCTTTTTGCCCGCCCGAGCGATTGGGTTTCAAAATTAGGAATTCGGATTTTCGTCAAAGAAAGTTCGAACTTCGTCCAAAAAACACCGCCAGTTGGGAAATATCTTTGTTGGCGAGCCCTCTGCGAGGGCTCGCCAACAAAGATATTTCCCAACTGGCGGAGAGAGAGGGATTCGAACCCTCGATACGCCGTGAAGCGTATACACGAGTTCCAGTCGTGCTCCTTAAACCACTCGGACATCTCTCCGCAATTACTTTGTTGCACTTATCTAGTTGCCGTCCCTGGTTGGGATCCGGCCCGCACTCGCAATGCTCCTAAGAGCAGGGCAGAGATTAACCTATATTTGCTCATCTGTCATCTCCGAAATTGGTGTCATCCCCTGCGCGCGAATGCGCGGCAGGGGATCCATGGTCAAATAAATCGTAATCTTGCTAAATTTTTTAATATTTGACTTGCTGGTCTATGGATTCCCGGCTGCTGCTATCGCAGCCCCGGGCGGGAATGACAGTGCTAAAAAACATTTGTCAGCCCTGAAGGCGCGCGAGCGCTCTGACAGAAAAAGGGTTACCGCATCGTTTCCTCGATGACAGTCATCGGCGTTGGCAAATGGGCGGCTTTGAGCTTGCTTGTGATGATATCAGCCGCTGCGACGGTCGGAATCGGGCCAATGCGAACGAGGTAAAGTAGTTCTTTGCCTCGGCGTTGTCGATAAACATGAGACGGGACAGTGTTAACTGCTTTTTGTGCATCATGCTCTACAATTGTCGCATGTGCGGATTCGCTGTACGCGCCGAGTTGTAAATAAATTCTGGGCTTAGTGTTTTTTGGTAATTGAATAGTTTTTGTTGATGCAGTCTTTGCAACTTGTGGGGTCAAGACAGATACTTCAACGAGCCCGGTGCCTTTTTGGAGGATATTCAGTTTTTTGGCAGCAACATAGGATAAATCTAAAATTCGATCTTGTTTGAAGGGGCCGCGATCATTTACTTTAACAATGACGCGATGACCATTTTCTAAATTAGTGACGCGCGCATAACAGGGAATGCGTAATGTCTTGCTGGCAGCGGTCATTTTAAACATATCATATTTTTCGCCGCTCGAGGTTAAATAGTTTTGAAATTTTGTGCCATACCACGAAGCAATGCCTGTTGCATGGTAGCCCGTATTGTTTTTTAAAACATGATAGCGTTGTCCATTGACGTAATAACTCGGGGGATTATATTTTAATATGGTCGGTTCTATTTTTGGAATGGCGTTGCGAATCAGCGAGACATCGACCATATGCCGGGGTGCGCTATCGTATTCTTGGTTGTAACGATGTTTGGGGTAATGGCTTTGAATCGGTTTGTTATATTGGCCAGGCATAGTGGCACAGGCTGATAATAAGATAGATGAGGTGATAAGAATATATGTGCGACAAAGTTTTATGTATTGCATTCCTGGATCCAAAATATTATTCACGAAGTTTTTCCGTCGCTTGCGCTTCTCGACATGACATGTTCAATCGCTTGGCTTAATTCATAAGCCACCATTGCATAATTGACGCTGTGATTATAAGTTAAGATAACGAAAAAGTTTGGATAAATAATCCAATGCTCATAGCCGTTTTTAGTTTTTAGTTTGAGTAAGGTGCCTTGTCGCAAATTCAGATGTGTGCTCGCGCCTTTCAGCATTGAATTAATCATCGTCGAATCACTGGCAATGCTTTTAGTGTGTTCGGTTATTTTGGTGGCAATCCGTTCATGGCGATGCCAGCCATTTAAATATAAATAGTTTGCGATGCTGCCGATGACATCGGTTGTATTGTACGACAGATCGATGGTTCCATTGTTACTGAAGTCGATCGCATAATGGCGAAAGCTGCTGGGAATAAATTGTGGTTGTCCAATGGCGCCGGCATAGGACCCCTTGAGTGTTTTGGGATCTAAATGTTTTTCGCGACAGAGCAACAGGAATTCTTCCAGTTGGTTTTTAAAAAATTTTGCGCGCGGTGGATAGTTAAAGGCGAGTGTTGAGACCGAATCTAATACGCGGTAAGTGCCAGTGTTTTCCCCATAGGTACTTTCGATGCCAATGAGTGCAACGATAATGGCGGGCGGTACGCCATATATTTTTTCTGCGCGAGTGAGTGCATCATTATTTTTCTTCCAAAATATAATACCCTTTTGAATGCGGTCAGGGGTAATAAAAGTCGGGTAATATTTAAACCAAGGCTGTTCTTCGTATGGATGTGCTGTTTGTTGCATGACAACTGGCAAGGGATGAACATCATTCATGAGCGCCGTGAGTTTACGTGTGTCAAACTGATGCTGTTGATGCATGGACACAACAAACGCGTGCACATCTTTGCGCAATCCAAACGGCGTGTTTGCTGCAAAACAGGGTAAAATAAAAAATAATGTTAAAAAAATAATCCGTTTCATATTGTCCTAATGTGATAATAGTTGTTGATGTCCATGGATAGACATTAATAAACCTAAGCTGGCGAGCGTGATAACCATCGACGAACCACCATAACTTACCAGCGGCAATGGTAAACCAACGACAGGCAGAATGCCACAGACCATGCCAATATTAATGAATACCGATGTAAAAAATATAAGCGAGAGCGCGCCGGCCAACAACCTTGTGTACGTGTTTTGTGCTTGGCTGGTGATATATATGCAGCGTGCAACAATGGCTAAATAAATGAGTAATAAAATGACACAGCCAATAAATCCAAATTCTTCGCCAAATACGGCAAAAATAAAATCAGTGGCATGTGCGGGTAAAAAATGTAGATGTGACTGTGTGCCTTGTAGCCAGCCTTTGCCAAAGAGGCCGCCGGAGCCAATCGCGATTTTAGATTGAATGATATGATAACCGGATCCCAGCGGGTCGCGTGCTGGATTTAAAAATGTTAAGATGCGTTGTTTTTGATAGTCATGCATCACTCGCCACAAAAAAGGTGCAGAAATAACGGCAACAAACGTTGTACCTAAAATATAGCGCCATTGTATGCCGGCAAATAATAAAATACCGCCGCCAGCGATTAATAATATAATCGCCGTGCCAAGATCGGGTTCTTTGAGCGTGAGTAAAACAGGGAGAAGGATCAGCAGTATACCGATACAAATTTCTTTAAATTTTGGTGGTAAATTACTGGTTTGATAATATCGGGCAAGCATCATGGGCAATGACAGCTTCATGAGTTCGGATGGTTGAAAGCGAAATAAACCTAAGTTTAGCCAACGTTGTGCGCCTTTATCGATATGGCCAATGACGAGCACGAGCGCCAATAGCAATAAACTGATGATAAATAAAGTGAGTGACCAGCGTGAATATGTGATAGGTGATAATTGTGCCAAGACGATCATGATCAATAATGCCAAACCGATATGCATGATGCCTTGTGAAAAAATAGCACTGCTTTGATTGCTGGCGCTATACAAAATAAAAAGACCTACCGTCATTAAAAGAACGACGCTTAAAAGTAAAGTGATATCAATATGTAACACTTGTAATAGTGTGCGATATTGTGTGCCGCTTTGTTTTCGTCGAAAGCGTTCACTGAGCTGGTCTTGTAGTGGCATGAGCTATGTCCTGTTCGGGGTTCAATAAATAACTGTCCATGATTTCGCGCGAAATTCTAATGGCGTCGTGACTATTTTCGATGACGACACTGATGGCAATTTTAGGGTTTTGAATAGGCGCGAAAGCGATAAACACAGAATTGTTGCGCAGTTGTATAGGAATGTTGTCGGCGGCATTATCATTTTCGCGTGAATTAACCACTTGAGCTGTGCCCGTTTTCGCAGCGACCGAATAAGAGGGGTGTCCAAAAGAATAGCCGGTGCCTTCTGTAATAACGTTTTGCATCGCGTTGATAATTGTTTCCCAATATATATCCTGTTTGAGCACAACGGGTGTTTCGGTTATCGGGTGAGTATAAATTATTTGTTCATCGTCTGCTTGTGTTGCAAACAGTAATTGTGGACGAAAACGCACGCCGTGATTGGCAAGTGTTGCGGTTGCGGTAGCTAATTGCATTGGCGTGACTTGCATAAATGTTTGGCCGATGCCAGAAAGAATCGTATCGGCAGGGTACCAAGGTAAGCCGCGGTTTTTCATTTTCCATTCGGGCGAGGGTATATTGCCCGCGAGTTCTTCGCCCATGTCGATACCCGTGGGTTTGTCAAATCCAAATTGACCTAAAATATCATCGATACGATCAATCCCCATTTTATGGGCGAGGTCATAAAAATAGGTATCGCATGATTCAATAATCGCCTTAGAAATATTCACCCATCCATGTCCGCCGGGTTTCCAATCATGAAAAACATGTGAGCTGTTGGGTAACTTATACCAACCCGGATCAAACAGTGTAAATTCTGTGTTGGTGATGTTTGCATTTAATGCTTCGGTGGCAATAAAAGGTTTAATGGTGGAGCCGGGCGGATAAAGTCCACGCAACGTTCGATTATAGAGTGGGTGTGCGGGATCATGCTGTAATCGATTAAAGTCTTTTTGGCTGATGCCGTTCACAAACAGATTGGGATCGTACGAGGGGTTGCTGACGAGGGCGAGTACTTGTCCCGTGCTCGGTTGAATAGCGATGACAGCTCCGTGATTTTGTCCTAATGCTTTTTGTGCGGCAAGTTGCAATCGGCTGTCGATGGTTAAATATAAATTTTTACCGGATACAGACGGGATATTTTTTAAAATTCTAACGGTTTGACCGCTGGCATCGGTTTCGACCTGTCGATAACCCACCGTGCCATGTAGTTCTTTCTCATAATATTTTTCGATGCCAAGTTTTCCAATAAAATTAGTGGCAGCGTAATTAGTGGTATCGACATATTGTAATTCATATTCGTTAATACGCCCGACATAGCCTAACACAGATGACATGGCGTTACTGAGCGGATAGGTGCGCAACAATGCTGCTTGTACACTCACGTCGGGAAAGCGATAGCGATTGGTTGAAAAACTCGCGACATCTTGTTCGGTGAGTTTTAATTTGAGTGGTATTTGTTCGAAGCGGCGGTGTTGTTTGGCTTGTTTATTAAAATTTTCAATGTCGTCTGGGGTGATTTTGATAATTTTAGATAATTCGGCGATGGTTTTTTGCATCTCATCCTTTTTATTGGGCGTCATCATTAAACTGAATGCGGGTATATTGTCGGCTAATAAAACACCATTTCGATCGAAAATGAGTCCGCGCCGAGGGGGTATGGGGCTGAAGTCTATTTGATTTTTTTTTGACAGGGTGGTGTAGTACTGGCGCTGAAAGATTTGTAGGTTTATAAATTGATAAATCAGCAAAAAAGATAGAAAAATGATCATAATTATGGCAATGATCAAGCGATTGCGGAACATGTATTTTTCGCGCGTGCGATCTTTGAGGGTGAAGCTTCCATTCATGTGGTGAATAGTAATGGAGCGGGGGAGCCAGTGCAAGAATTTATCGATGATACGGATGATTGTTTAATTTGCTGATGGCGCGATAAAGTTGTTCGACAACGATTAGGCGCGCGAGCATATGTGGAAAGGTGAGTGGTGACAATGACCAAGTTTCATCGGCGCGCTCAAGACATTCAGCTGATAACCCATTGGCGCCGCCAATCAATAAGCTGACATCACGTCCAGCCATTTGCCATTGCTTTAACCGTTCAACGAGTTGTGCGGTGTTGTATGCTTTGCCTTTGATGGCGAGCGCAACGACGCGATGGTTATGGGGTATGGCGGCTAATAATTTTTTACCTTCTTGCAACAGGATAGTTTCTGGATTGTTGCTGATTTTTGCTGATGCAATTTCGATTAAGCGTAAATCGGATGAGAGACGTTTCATATATTCTTCGACGCCGTCGCGAACCCAAGCGGGCATTTTGTTGCCGATGGCGACGATATTGATTTTCATGCAGCGCCCCATAAGTTTTCAAGCTTATATAATTCGCGCGTGTCGGGCATCATGACATGTACGACGACGTTGCCTAAATCGACCAAGACCCATTCAGAAGAATTTTCGCCATCCATGCCGAGCGGGTTGCAACCTTTTGCTTTTTCTTGCGTGACGACGTTTTGTGCCAAGGACTGCATATGTTTCGTGGATCGTGCGCTGCAAATGATCATGACGTCTGTGATGGTTGTGATTTTATGGACGTCGAGAATCGTGATATCAATAGCTTTTAAATCTTCGAGTGCATGGATGGCAATCTGTTTTATTTGTTCGGTGTTCATAAGTATAAATGGTTCCTTTGGATATAATGATAAACGGATTTGGCTAAACTATTTTCGAGATCAATGTTATTTTTTATTTTCTGCCGAATATCGGTGGCTGAAATGTTGATGAATGGAATATGTAAGTGAAGGATTTCTCCTTTCAAATGTTGTTCGAAATTTTTTGCCCGACGATTAACGACAATTAATTTTGCTTCAGCTAATATTTTTTCATATTCTCGCCAGGTATCGAATGTTTCAAAATTATCTAAACCGATAATCAAATAGAGCGGCGTGTCGGGGTGTTCGGCGCGATAAGATTTTATGGTGTCGATGGTGTAAGAAATTCCTTGGCGCGCTAGTTCCCGATTGTCTGCTTTAAAGTTTGGATGGCCTTGCAGCATCAGTTGTAGCATCTCAAGGCGTTGTTCCGGAGAGGCGATGGGTTGTTTGCCGATGGGCGACTGATAACACGGCACAAAATAAATAGATTGTAAATTGAGGTGATCCATCACGGCTTGCGCGACACGCAAATGACCGACATGCGGCGGATCAAATGTGCCGCCCAATAGGCCGATTGGTTTTTGTAAATTAGCAGTTGAAGGCATGGCGCGGGTCACATAGTTCAATAACGAGTTGATTAAGTCGAATCCATAAGTTATCGGGCAAGGCCCCTTTGATAATGCGATCGATGTCGCTGGCTTGTTTTAGTAGGTGCGTTAACGTGTCGAGGTTGTGATGTTTTAATGCGTTTTTTATGATAGGTTTGCGTTTGTCCCAAACGCCGTGTTTTTGTAAAATCATATCGAGTGCTTGATGTATTTTAAGCTGTTCCGAGATAGAAATTAAATTGCGAATTTCTTTGGCTATTGTCCATAAAATTAAAATCGGTTCGACGCCAGTTTGTTTGAGTTTTGTTAAGATATGTGCAGAGCGAACGGCGTTGCTATTTAAGGCGCTATCGGCTAGCGCAAAGATATCGTAATGTGTTTGGTCTTGCGTGAGTTGCATGACATTATCGAGAGTCAACCGTGTTTGGTCGTGTAATATTTGTAATTTATCGAGGAGTTGTTTGACGGCAAGCAAATTACCCTCGGTTTGTTCGGCAATAAAATGAATGGCAGCGGGTTCTGCAGATAAACCAATGCGTTGCAAACGTTGTCCAATCCATTGCGGTAATTGTGCGATTCCGATCGGCCACACTTGAATGAAAGTGGATTTTTGTTCGATTTGTTTGAACCATTTAGTGCTTTGGGTGGATTTATCGATTTTGTCCGAGATAATTAATAAGACATTATTCTCGACAGGGTGAGTTGCGTATTCGACGAGTGTTGTTTTCTCTTGTTCTTTAAACTTGTGATGGAATCGTAGTTCAACGACTGATTTTTCTGAAAAGAGCGACAAGTTTTGTGTGCTGTCAAAAAAACTTTGCCAATTGAATAAAGGTGTTACTTCGTACGATTGTTTGTCCGTGAAACCTTGTTGTGATAAAGCGTCGTAAAGCATTTTTCGTGTTTCTTCGACTAATAAATATTCATCGCCGCTGATCCAGTAAATGGGCGTGAGATGGCGTTTTAAATGGAGTGGTAGTTGTTCAGGTTTTAGTTGCATGTAATGTCTTCATGATGTCGTCAGAGGTTAATTGGAATGCCATTTGATCGACGAGTTCTTCATATAGGCTAGTTTTCGCTTGATTTAATTTGTTGCTATTGGTTAAAACTTCGTTGGCGCTTAAGGTTATATTTTGCTGTACGCTGATGTTTTTCGGCCCATAGATAATTTTTCCTTTAGCGCTGAGCAATTGATAGGAAACAGTATAGGACACGATATAGTTGCGTGCGGTTTGTGCTCCGCCAATGCTGGTTTCGCGCGTTGAAGAAGTTTCGCTTAATACATTAAGCGTGATGGGCGCTTGTTTGGGATCGTCAACCAGTTTGACGCCGGACATTTTTAACATCAGATGAAGTTGTCGCATAAAGGGCGTGTATTGTGATTGACTGTTTTGTAAATATATGGTGTGTAGTTGTGGTGGTAATTTAGCCGTGCCGCGCAAGTGAAAGCCGCAGCCGGTAAGCAACAGTATTGCGAAGAGAACCGTGACTACTTTAATCATGCGCATGCTAATCTCCGATGACAATGCTAATTAATTTTTTCGGTACTACAATAATTTTTTTAATCTGTTTATTTTCCATCGCTGTTTTAACTTTTTCGTGTGCGCACGCAAGTTGTTCGATTTGTTCGCGCGATGCATCCGCGGGAACTGAAATTTCTGCTTTGCGTTTTCCGTTAATTTGAATCACCATCGTGATGGTATCGGCTTGTAGTGCCTGTGCATCAATGACTGGCCACTTTGCCGTTAAAATATTATCGCCATAGTTTAATTGTTGCCACAAATGTTGCGTGATATGCGGTGTGATTGGATTTAGCATTCGGAGCAAAATATTTAAACCCTCGGCGATGATTGCATGATCATCGGTATCGTTTAGTATGTTGAGTAATTTCATGGCGGCCGAGACAATGGTATTGAGTTGCAAACGTTCCATGTCACTGGTTGCTTGCTGCAAGAGTAAATAAATTTCTCGGCGGGTATTTTTTTCTTTCACCCCAGTTTGTTTATCAATGTGTTGAATCATGGCTTGATGTTTGTACGCAAAATGCCAGAGTCGTTTTAAAAATCGATAACAACCCTCGACGCCACTGTCTGACCATTCGAGTGATTGCTCGGGTGGCGCAGCAAAAATCGAAAATAACCGAACGGTGTCCGCGCCGTATGCGTCAATTAAAATTTGTGGATCAACCGTATTGCCCACGGATTTTGACATTTTCGATCCGTCTTTTAAGACCATGCCTTGCGTTAATAGGTTTTTAAATGGCTCGGTGGATTGTATTAAACCCATGTCTCGCATGACTTTATGAATAAAGCGCGCGTACAGCAAATGCATGCAGGCATGTTCAATGCCACCAATATATTGATCGACAGGTGTCCAATAGTCAACGCGTTCATCAAGCATCGATTTTGTTTGATCGGGGCAGGTAAAGCGCGCGTAATACCAAGACGATTCCATGAAGGTGTCAAACGTATCGGTTTCTCGTTTGGCCGGCCTTTTGCATTTGGGACAAGTGGTTTGATAAAATGCGGGTGTGTTGGCTAAAGGCGAACCTGAACCTGTGATGAGGATGTCATCGGGGAGTTGAACCGGCAGATCTTTTTCGAGAACCGTGAGGGCGCCACAATCATCGCAATAAATAATCGGAATCGGCGAACCCCAATAACGTTGTCGTGAAATTCCCCAGTCACGCAATCGATAATTTACTTTGCGTTCGCCGGCCCGGTGTTCAATTAAATAATCGGCAATGGCGTCGAATGCTTTTTCAGAAGAGAGATTGGAAAATTGATCGGAGTTAACTAATATTCCTTTTTCAGTAAAGGCTTGTTGATTGATATCAACGTTGGATTTAATCACTTGTTTGATGGGCAGCGAATATTTTTTGGCGAACTCATGATCGCGTTCGTCATGTGCAGGTACCGCCATGACAGCACCAGAACCGTAATCCATTAATACATAATTCGTAATCCAAATGGGTAACCATTCACCGGTAATGGGATGTATGGCTTTATATCCTGAATCAATACCTTGTTTGTCGAGCGTTGCAAGATCGGCTTCAGCCATTTTGGTGTGTTGACAGCTGTCTACAAATGTTTTTATGGTTGCATTATTTTGCATGGCTTTTTGTGCGAGCGGATGAAGTGCCGCGATGGCGATAAATGTGGCGCCCATGAATGTATCGGGGCGTGTCGTATAAACGGATAGTGTTTCACTTTGATTGTTGACTTGAAACATAATTTCCACGCCCTCGGATTTGCCGATCCAGTTGCGCTGCATGGTCAGCACTTCGTTGGGCCAGCCGGGTAATTGTTCAAGCTCTGTTAATAATTCTTCGACATAGTCGGTGATTTTTAAAAACCATTGTGAAATTTCTTTTTGTTCGATCACCGCGTTGGAACGCCAGCCACGGCCATCGATGACTTGTTCGTTTGCTAAAACCGTTTTGTCGACGGGATCCCAATTCACAATCGCATTTTTTTTGTAAGCGAGTCCGCGTTCAAACATTTTGGTGAATAGCCATTGCTCCCATCGATAATAGTCAGGATGACAGGTGGCGATTTCTCGATTCCAATCGTAGGCGAATCCCAATCGTTTTAATTGTGCACGCATGTGGTCGATGTTTTGATGAGTCCATTTTGCGGGCGCTACTTTTTTTTCGATGGCCGCATTTTCAGCCGGCAAACCAAACGCATCCCAGCCAATGGGCTGTAAGACATTTTTGCCGAGCATGCGTTGATATCGTGAGATGACATCGCCGATGGTATAGTTGCGCGCGTGCCCCATGTGCAGTTTGCCGCTGGGATAAGGAAACATCGATAAACAATAGAACTTTTCGTTTTTACTGTCTTCGGTGGCTTGAAAGGCCTGTGTTTTGTCCCAGTGTGCTTGAATGGCTTTTTCTAGGGTTTGTGGTTGATAGATTTCGTCGATCATTTTTTTACTATTCCATCCGTTAATTGATGAGTACAACGCGAGTTCCGGATAAGCTTTGTCAAGACTAAAATTTTTAATATAGTGCTTAGGTTTTGGGCGAAAATGCGCCAGATTTGGCCAGATGAGGCATTTATCGCAAAATAAGCGAAGATGTAGTTATTCTACATTGAGCTTATTTTGCGATAAATAACGAAATATGGCCAAAAAATGGCGCATTTGCAGCCAAACGCTTATCCGGAACTCGCGTTGCAAGGATACCCGTTTGTTGGGATGTAATCCAGACGATTATTTATATCTTTGCCGTATTACCGCAACGAGCCATAACAAAAACAACCCAACAATCATAGGCCAAGTGCCGAAAAATATCCACGGCGTTGTTCCTTCCATCGCATAGACTTGGTCGGTGAGTGCAGCGGTTTGAAAACGCGGTAGGCGATTGATGATATTTCCCTTGGGCGTAATGATGGCAGTAATGCCGTTGTTTCCAACAAATAAGGTATATCGCCCCGTTTCTAAGCTGCGCATTTGTCCGATTTGTAAATGTTGTGCGGCGGCCCAGGATTTTCCAAACCAAATGTCGTTTGTGATGGTCACCAATAAATTTGCCTGTGGTAAATCACCTTGTACCAATCCTGCGTATGCAATTTCATAACAAATATAAGGGGCAATATAAACATGGTTGAATGGAATTAAATTTTGTTTGGATTGTCCGTGTGTAAATAGTGATACCGGCGCGCCTAACGCGTGGAATACTTTAGACATGATCGATTCAAACGGTAAATATTCGCCCCAGGGCACTAAATGTCGTTTGTCATAGCGACCGGTTGATGCGCCGATTGCAACGGCGGCATTATAGAATTTATTATCCGATGACTTGACGGGAATGCCGAGCAAAATAGTGGTGTGATGCACTTTTGCTTTTGTGGCTAAACTATTTAAATAGGGCGTAATTTCTTGTTGTAATGTTGGAATAGCTGCTTCAGGCCAAACAATTAAGTCGCTGTTCCAATGTTGATTAGTCAATGTGTTATAACGGTGTAATGCTAATAACATATCATCTGGCGACCACGTCACATGTTGCGGGATGTTGCCTTGAATGAGCGTGACTTTAATGGGTTTGTCTATGGGTTTTGTCCAATGCACGTGATCCAGTAATCCGCCGCCAATCCAAATTGAAAGCAATAACAATACGCTTAGATAGCGCAATGTTTTTTGCATAAAATGTTTTCGTTCGATACCGTTGGGAAAAAATAAGATGACGAGCAATGAGGCGCTTAAGACAACCATAAAAGAAGAGCCATACACGCCGAATAGTGGCGCATAGCCGCCGAGCCAACTATTGGTTTGACTGTAGCCGAGGAAGAGCCACGGAAATCCCGTAAATAGCCAGCCGGTGATCCATTCCACCAAAATCCAACATGCAGGGAAACCTAATAATAAACCGCTTAATGTATTTAACGGTAAAAATTTTCTAAAACAAAAACTACGTAACGCAATGAAAAACGCAAATAATAAAATAAATAAAAAAGTAAAAAGCGTGGAGACAATAACACCTTGACCACCATATTGATGCATGCTGATGAAAACCCAGGGTATGCCAACGCCATATAAGCCGAAGCCGAAGAGTAGGCCATACAGTCCCGCAGCAAATGGTTTTTTGTTGAGTATGGTTTTTAATAAGAGCGCGAGCGAGATCGGCGCGATCCAATAAAGATTGAGTGGTGCAAATGCGAGTGGCAAAATCGCACCGGCGAACAAGCTGATGAGGCAATTTATAATATGTTGAGCTTTTTGCTTGGGCATGATGCGCGCCTTTTGGTGATTGAATAATTGATAGATCGAATAGTACTAAAGTTATCGCGTGCGAGTCAAATTTGAACATTTTGGTTGTAATATTTTTTTACAGATTTAGAACGCGAGTTCCGGATAAGCTTTGTCAAGACTGAAATTTTTTTAATATAGTGCTTAGACACCGAGAAAGAATAAGTTGTACAGCTAGCGCCCATCTAATCGGCACCCTTGAACGTTCTTCAATCGAAAAACAACTTACATAGTCCCTGCTATGCGCGTTATTTTTCTCATTCAGAACGTCCAAATCTGCCTATCAGCTGGGCGCTAGCTGTACAACTTATTCTTTCTCGGTGCCTTAGGTTTCGGGCGAAAATGCGCCAGATTTGGCCAGATGAATAACGAAATATGGCCAAAAAATGGTGTATTTGCAGCCAAACGCTTATCCGAAACTTGTGTTATTTGAGTTATAATGTCAGAGAATGTGAAGGAGGATTGACATGAAGCTAAGCGAAGGCTCATTACATCATATTACGGAAATCCAAGCATATATCCAAAGAGCACAATCTTTTTTGGAGTTATTAGATGACGAGCAACAATTTTATCATAATTGGATATTACAAAATGCAATCATTTTTTGCTTTAAATGTATTGCTGCTAATTTAGAAAAAATAAAAAAGCTTACTCCAGAAATGAAGCCCTTGGTATATTATCAATTGCCTATGCGTGCTGCGGCAGGAAGTGAAACGCTTTATTATTGGCAATGTTTATGGCGATTGCGAAATTGTTTTATACATAGCTTTGCGGTAAATGTAGTTCGTTATTTTAGTTGTTTATCTGATCCGCTGCGAACGGGTGGTACTGAAGAGCGATTATTTCTCACAATTTGCCGCGATACACGCGACCTAAGTGCTTACTTTGATTTAATGGCTCAAGGACGCGAAACGATAATCGATAGAGAATTTGCCGTTTTTGAAAGAATTAATAAATTATCTTCGCAGTTGGAATCACTAAACCCAAAAAAACCAAAATCAATTGGTGAGGCGGAGTGGCTACAGGCTATAGTGGACATAGTCAGTCAAATCGAAGCATATATGCCAAGAGAAAGATTGAGTAGTGCTGTGGTAGTGCAATTGCAGGCGCAACGACCTATTGTGTATTATGCGATCCTTAATTTACTATAAATTGTTGCGGCACTCAGCTCCCCTGACGAGATCCATATAAGCGAAAGAACACGTTTGGTTATATTCA
This sequence comes from Gammaproteobacteria bacterium RIFCSPHIGHO2_02_FULL_42_13, assembly GCA_001801405.1. Classification (GTDB taxonomy): domain Bacteria; phylum Pseudomonadota; class Gammaproteobacteria; order UBA12402; family UBA12402; genus O2-02-FULL-42-9. The sequence continues at coordinate 24,763 of MGXQ01000039.1, forward strand.
AAAATAATCCAGATTTACGAGATGGGCTGGCGGCTTTGGGCGCACAAAGAAATGTATTTATGCATGAAGCACGAGAATTAACCGCACGGGAGTTTGTCTCATCAGTCGGCATTCTGCGAAATTTGCGAGATGTTCTGTTATCTACGAGGTTTGAAAGGGATTATTATGGGGGGATGAAGTTAGGATCGCACAACGCGGATTACCCATTATCTCAATGTGTTTTGAATTAGCAGATGCTGCCGCAACTGCTTCCTCACCTAAAGACGAAAGCGGCGGGGGCTCTGCTAGCGGGGAAGTACCGGATCCAGGCAGGACATTGGCTCCATACCCTTAGAGACATGGGCTGTTGTAATGTGTGCGTTTTTCTGAAGCATTCGATTTATATTTACTAAGAAACGGGGTAAAATTATTGTAGAGGTGCTATATATGAAAACAACTGTGAAAGACTTGATAGGAGAGTATGGTGTTATTACTGCAATACTGCAGAGACATGGGTTTAATTCGGCGACACTATTTAAAGGGTTTGGGGATGAGGAAAAAAACCTTAATTTGTTAGTAAGAGACTCATTTACTGAGGATAGCGAACCAAGCTCACAAATGATCAGACTGCATAAAGTGGCTATAGAGTTGGCTGGTGTGTTGCCATGTACGATTGTAGTAACAGAAGCAGAGAAAATGGATCGATACTACATGTCGAAATTGGACGAAATGAATTCTGTGCAATTATTAGAGCCGCATCTTGAAGAAGAGAGGGTGTTTGCTCAGCTAACAAAACGTTTTGGAGTAAATTGGGAATTCAATGTTAAACAAGAGACAGAAGAGGTACAACTAGAACTTGCTGGCGAAGCTTTTTTATCTGCTGCGAGTGACTGTGATGTAGATGAGGTAAGGCGCAGTGTTTCAACATTATTGCGCGCATTGGGGATAGTAGAGGTTCCAGAAGATTTTCTTGCGCAAATTGTTCCACCGAATAGAACCTTAGTACCCCTCCCTTAAGACAGAATCAGTTATACCACTAGCAAACAGGATTTCAGTGGTAACATTTTGAAAATACTTGCAATAATTTTTTGATGTGTGAATAATTGCGCAATGAATGAATTTATCATTACAGAACAACAAATTCAAAAACTAAGAGCGGGGCTGTTGCAACCAGCCACTTTCGTCATCCCAGGTTACTTCTTCCCACTTGCAATTTCCCTCGCTTCCACGTAATCTAAAATCTGAACTCAATAACATGGAGGAAAATGTAATGAGTCATCATCATGGTTGTGGTCGGATTTGTTCTGTCGGTTTGGGGTTGGCATTTGCCGTTATGTGGTCTTTAGCCATTGTTGGGATGGGCTTGATGGCAATGAATGGTAGCTACGGCCAAGTTTTTGTTCATTTTGTTGGCAGCTTCTATGTCGGGTATGCATCAACTAGCATGGGCATTTTTATTGGCTTTGTTTGGGCATTTCTTGACGCCTTCTTTTGCGGTTTGATTGTCGGCTGGCTGTACAATTTGTTTGCCGGTCATTGTTGTAAATGTTTAGATCAATAAATCCGAGTACCGGAGGTTAGGGTCTGTTACAAAATAACTTGAACATCTAGCCTCCCATCTTGGCAGCATCTTTAACTATGCATTTATTTTAAGTGCACTGGCATCTCGTTCGCATGTTGGGTTTGTTTATGTGGGTAGCCTGCTTGTATTGCCACTGATCTTTTTTAGTAACTATTCAGCACAAACAAGGAACGTCCATATTTTGGTGCTTTTGGGTGAAAAATCTCTTCAAAATGCTCATGTACTATCGTGTACACTCCGCTTTCTCATCGATTTTTCACCCAAAATCATCCAAAATCTGAACGTTCTCCGTGTTTTAGGTTTTGCGGTGAATAGTTACCTTTTTTATTTTGGTAAAAAAAGTGTTTGTTTTTTGATCTTTGTGATGGCGGCGGGGCAAGCACAAAGTACTGGACAGACCTCGGCATTGTATGTTGTAATAGCGTACGCTATTTTTCCGATTGCTGAATTATGTATTGTGCGAAGGATTATTATTTTAACAGGAGCTTCTAATGCAAAAATTTTATAAACGATCTTTATTGGTGACGTTATGTGCGTCGAGCGTTGCACTTGCAGCACCCAGCTCGCAGGTGAAAATTGATGCCTTGCAGCATCAGCTCGATTCCGTTCAGACGGCATTAAATCAGTTACAGGCACAGCCGACGGGTAAATCTCAACAGAAACAAGCGAAGAAAAAAGCACAAGCAGCTGAATTATTTGATGAACATGATTTCGTTAATAATTATGTTGCTGTCGCGCCATATACGGGCAAGGCCACCTATAACAGTGGACCGACATTGATAATCAATGCGCCGAGTATTAATATGGATGCCAAATTATTATATCGACGATTCTATCAAGAAAACGCTTTATTGGCCGCGGGCGAAAAAATATCGGAACATCCCAGATTGGTATTAAGTGGTGAGGTGGCTGGTGGTGTAGGTTATGAACGACCGTATTGGGGACCGCAAGAGACGGATGTTGATTTGACAGAGGCCGTGTTGGATACTTATGCGGAAGTGACACCGTGGGTGAATGGCTTGATGGAATTTTCTTACGATCGTTTTCCGATCAGCATTACGCGTCCACGCCGCGTGAGCAACTCTAATCTTTATTTAAGTAAAGGCTTTTTGACGATTGGTAATTTCAACAAGTCTCCTTTTTATGGGACGTTGGGTCAAAACTATATACCGTTTGGCCGTTATTCAACGAATATGATCGTCGATCCAGTCACAAAAAATTTGGGTGCTACTAAAGCGCGTGCAATCACAGTAGGCTATGAGCCGGTTAAAGATTTCACACCAACGGCGCATGTTTTTTTCTTTAGAGGAAATAGTAATGAAGCGGGTAAAGGGTTGGCGCGACAGATGGGTTTTGATGTCGCCTTTCGTGTGTTACAGCCCATATATAATGCGAATGTAGGCGCGAGTTATATTGCGAATATCGCAGATGCAAACTCTATGCAGAATAATGGACAATTAAATCCTGCACAATTCCAAGGGTTTGATGTGTCGAATGCCGAAGGATTGATACATCGCGTGAGTGGTGCGACGATCTATGGCAATGCGAGCTATGGTCCGTTTGGTGCGATTGCAGAAGTAGTCACGGCCTTACAAGATTTTAGCCCGATAAACGTTACGTATAATGGACGCGGTGCTCGACCGAAGGCAATGAACACAGAGTTATCATATGGCTTTAAGGCCTTTGAACATCCCTTTAATTTTGCAGTCGGTTATGGTCGTACGAGTCAAGCATTAGCGTTTAATGTTCCTTGGCAGCGTTATGACGCATCGTTATCGATGTCCATTATGAAAAATTTGTTTGCAGAATTTGAATATCAACATAATATTAATTATGGCGCAACGTATATGGCAACGGCACAGGGTATGACGGCATTTACAGCCAGCGAATTGGGTAAAACCAATGATATCGCAACGGCACAAATGGCGTTGTATTTCTAAGCGTTAGTCAGCGAAACTTTCTCGAAAAGTAATTGAAATGCCGCTGTTATCAGCGGCATTTCTTCTAACCAGGGGAAATGCCCCGCATTTTTTATCTTTTTTATAGTGATATTGTTTCGTTGAAAACGCAAGTTATCTTCGAATAGCATATAAGGCACGATAAAATCATGCGTGCCATTAATAATTAAAGTGGGTATATCTTGTGGTATCCAATCGGCATGAAATGGCAAGTCATAAATTTTATTAATCCACCAGCGCGTCGCATAATAATTAAAGGGCAATTGTTCCAGTAGTTTTTTCCCTTTTTCGAGACTGTGCGCGGGAAAGTAATAGTGCGCGTTTTCTAATAATGCCGTTTTAAATGTTTCTTGCGAAGGATTGTTTTTGAAATTATTTCGAGCCGTAGTCGCGGGTAATATATTATTTGCATTCGCATGTTGTTCAGCGGCCATTAACCATAACGTGGGGGCGCCACTGATCAAAATGAATCCTTGCAACCATTCTTCTAGCTTTGGAAATAACAGTGGAAACATTCCGCCAAACGCATGACCAACGTAAATGGGTTTTTCAAATTTTTGAATGACAGCCATCAAATGTTTTTGCCATTTTTCAAAATCGTAATCAGCAGGAACGGATTCGGAAATATTGTTTCCATTGGCCGGAAAGTCAATTAACCAATAATTGCCCTGCATATCCAATTTATTGATTAAATCTAAAAAATAGCTGGAGTCTGCGCCTGGCCCGCCAGGGACAAAGAGCCAATTATAATTTATTTTGTCGGGATTCGTTTTGACGAGTTTGTATCGGATGGAGTCGTCATCGTATATATAGGTGTGCGGCGTTGCGGCGAAATACTTTTGCAATATCATTTTATCGAAGCTCCCCTGTGCCCGGTTCCATATATTATATCTCTTTGTCTTCGTATTCACAGAGTGAATTAATCATGCAGTGTGCGCAGTCAGGTTTTTTGGCTTTACATATATATCGGCCATGTAAAACGAGCCAATGATGCGCGTGCTGTTTAAATATGTCGGGGATGATCGCATTGAGTTTTTGTTCGACGTCTAATACATTTTTTCCGGTAGCTAATTTTGTGCGGTTAGAAACACGAAAAACATGGGTGTCGACGCCGATGGTGGCATGTCCAAATGCGGAATTGAGAATAACATTTGCGGATTTTCGTCCGATGCCGGGTAAGCTTTCAAGTGCTTCGCGATTATTGGGCACCTTTCCTTTATATTGGTCAACGAGTATCTTGCTGGTTTTTATGATGTTTTTTGCTTTATTATTATAAAGGCCGATGGTTTTTATATAGGTTTTTAATTTTGTTTCGCCAAGTGCGGCCATTTTTTCTGGCGTGTTTGCTATTTTAAATAAGGCCGGCGTTGCTTTATTGACGCCAACGTCGGTGGATTGCGCGGAGAGCAAAACAGCGACTAATAATTCAAATGGAGAGTGATAGTTTAATTCGACGTTGGGGGAGGGGTTGTTTTTTTTAAATGTTTCAAAAATTTTACGGCAAATCATTTTATTCATCTGCTTTAGCGTCCTCGAGCATTTTTTCAATGTCTGCAGGGTCGATGCGCTGCATGAGTGGCTGGAAAATCTCAATGTCATGATTCGTTAATACTGTTTGATGATCGGCCCAAGTCAGCGGTGCGATTTTTAAAAAACACTCCGTTTGTTTTGCAAGCTCAGGCAATATGGGTTTTAGATACAGCATCAATAATCGGAATAAATTTAAGCCGACGCTGCAAATTTCTTGAGCGCGAGCTGCATGCGTATCTTCTTTTATGAGCGCCCAAGGTTTTTTCTCGTCAATATATTGATTGGCCATGTCGGCCAATGACATAATTTTTCGAACGGCTTGCGAGTATTCACGTGATTCGTAATATTTCGCAATTTCATCGCCTGCGGTCATGAATGTATTTAGCAAATCTTGTTCCGGTAGGTGTTTGCTGAGTTTGTTGTTGAATTGTGTATTGATAAATTTCGCACAGCGACTGGCAATGTTAACGACTTTGCCGACGAGATCTGAATTAATACGCAAGCGAAAATCTTCTAAATTGAGATCGATGTCTTCAATGTGGCTGGATAATTTGGCGGCAAAATAATAACGTAAATATTCCGGATTCAGATGTTTGCTGTAAGTGCTGGCGTTAATGAATGTGCCGCGTGATTTCGACATTTTATAACCGTTCACGGTTAAAAACCCATGGACATAGATGGCGGTGGGAGTGCGAAAATTGGCGCCCATGAGCACGGCCGGCCAAAAGAGTGAATGAAAATACATGATGTCTTTGCCGATAAAGTGATACAGCTCGGTTTTGGCGTTTTTACTCCAGTAGTCATCAAAATTAATATCATCGCGCTGATCGCAAAAATTTTTAAAGCTGGCCATATAACCAATGGGTGCTTCTAGCCAAACATAAAAATATTTACCGGGGGCGTCGGGGATTTCAAAACCAAAATAAGGTGCATCACGTGAAATATCCCAAGCTTGCAAACCTTGTTCAAACCATTCGTCCAGTTTTCGTATGGTTTGTTCTTGTAAATGTCCTTCGCTCATCCATGCGCGCAACTTGTTTGTATAATGTGGTAATTGAAAGAAATAATGCAACGATTTTTTGGTGATCGGTGTCGTGCCGGATAACACGGACTTTGGATTTTTTAAATCGGTTGGGGTATACGTCGTGCCACAGACTTCGCAATTATCGCCGTATTGATCTTTGGCGCCGCATTTTGGACATTCGCCTTTGACAAAACGATCGGGCAGAAAGATGTTTTTTTCTGCATCGTAGGCTTGTTCGATTTCTTTCGTGGTGATGTCATGGGTTGCTACTAATTTTTTATAGATAGATTCGGTTAATACGCGGTTTTCATCGGAATGGGTGGTGTAATAATTATCGAACGCCACATAAAAATTTTTAAAATCTTGTATATGTTCCTTGCGTATTTCTGTCACAAGTTTTTCGGCTGGAATGTTTTTGGTTTGCGCTTTCAACATAATCGGCGTGCCATGACTATCGCTGCCGCAAATGTAAAAACATTGATGACCGTTCATCTTTTGAAATCTGACCCAAATGTCAGTTTGAATATATTCAACCAAATGTCCCAAATGAATGGAGCCATTGGCATAGGGGAGGCCGGCGGTGACAAGTATGTTACGTTTGCTCATAGGCTGCTCACTTTTTTGTAAAAACGACGCAATCTCGATGTCCGATTTTGCCTGTCAAAATGACGTTGAAATGTTTTGTGATTTGTTTTGGTATTCTATCAAAATCTTCCTGTAATGCGATAAAATAAACGGGTTTTTGATAGGAAAATAGCTGGTTCGGAGCCCATTCATGGATAAAATGTAATTTGATGGGTCGATTGAAATTTACCATAAATTTGATGTCTTCGGCATCGGGGCCAATATAGTAAAAGACAATGGGGCGCGGGGCGAGCCTTGCAACCTGCTGTGTGAATGGCTGTGTTTTTTCGGATTGATAGCCGACGGCGTCAAAGATAAAAATATTTAAAATAAAAAGCGTTAATAGGGCTACGCTTAAAATAATGATGGGCTGTTTGGATTTATGCGTGATGTAAATGAGCGTTGTTAATAAAAAGATGGCGAATGAAATGTCAACATAAATAGTAACATGAAATTTTTTCATGGTGAATAAGATGATGATATTGAATAACAATAAAATATAGGGAAATACACGTAGTATTTTGAGTAATATTTTTTTGCTTTGATATAAAAATCCTTTTATGCTGGGGTCAACAAATAAATAAGCGGCGATGATGCTAAACAAAGGGGTGAGCGCTAAAATATAACGGAGCTTTCGATTGCCGGGGATCGACATGCCGATTAAGACGAGTACGATGCCGATGGTCAGATTGCGCAACAACTGAAAACTTAAAGTTTGTTTTCTGAAGATAGCGTTGAAACGCGCACAAATAACGAGTAAAGCGACAGGGTAGCTGAGCGCATAACAGTAAAAGCTTTTGAGCCAGTAAAAACTATAGGCTCCTAACGCATGACTTCCCTCCATGCGTGATCCTACTTGCATGGCGATGACTTGAATAAGGAAAATAAAGCCATTTTGTTGATTGGCGGCGATTAATAATCCCATGCTTAACAGAATGAGCAGCACAAGTCCGGTAATGCCAACGATGAAAAATAATTTCCAGTTGCCATTTGATAGATAGTATCCCAGTATAATGGCGGTTGGAATGACAAGGCCAATGGGACCGCGAAAAACAAATCCTATCGCAAATAAAACGGGTAGAAACCATAACCGCTTGGTATGATGATGAATAAAAGCAGAATGTGATATATATACGCAAAGTACCGTGACGAGAGTGGTGTATTGATCCAGTGAGATATCGCGCGCGTCTTGAATGAATCCTTGCGTTAATAATAAAAATAAAACCGCATAGATTCCCCATTGTCTATCATGCAGTGCAGCGATTCGATAGGTGATGACGAGCGAGAGTGATGATACAACGGCGGTGGGTAAAATGGCGGAGAAGGGCGTTACTTGGCCGAAAAGTCGTGAAACACCGTAGATGACAATTGTTGATGCAGCGGTGTAATCAGGATAAGAGCCGAGATAAGTTTTTGGAAAAAATGTCAGGCCGGTGTGAAACATCGTTTGCGCAAACAGTGCAAATCGTGTTTGAAGATTGAGAAACTCAGGGCGCAACCAAATTGTAAACAAGAACAGGCCGATGACAAAGATTAGCCAGCTGTCTCGTTTTGTAAGTGAGTTTTTTGTATTCAACTTTGTTGGCTTCCGTATTTCATTTTCAAAATGATTAATTCATTTCTATCTGTGCGCTTGCAACGTTCTCTAATATTCGTTTTAATGCGACATCTTACCTAATCGCATATGAGGAGTGAAGTATGAGTTTAAAATCTGATCGTTGGATTCGGCGCATGGTTGCTGCTCAAAAAATGATCGAACCATTTGAGTCTGGACAGATTCGGCATGTGGATGGGAAAAAAGTCGTGTCTTATGGAACCTCGAGCTATGGTTATGATGTGCGGTGCGCCAATGAATTTAAGATTTTTACCAATATTAATTCTTCTTGGATTGATCCCAAGCAGTTTGATTCAGCGAGTTTTGTGGATGTAAAATCGGACGTCTGTATTATTCCGCCGAATTCTTTTGCCTTAGCCAGAACCGTGGAGTATTTTCGTATTCCGCGCGATGTGCTCACGATCTGTTTGGGCAAATCGACGTATGCGCGCTGCGGTATTATTGTGAATGTCACGCCATTAGAGCCCGAATGGGAAGGACATGTGACGTTGGAATTTTCAAATACGACGACATTGCCCGCTAAAATTTATGCCAACGAAGGCGTTGCGCAGATGATTTTTTTTGAATCAGATGAAATTTGCGAAACGTCCTACAAAGATCGAGGGGGTAAATATCAGGGACAGAAAGGTGTGACATTGCCGAAGGCGTAGCGTATTCCTCCTGGATGTTATTCATCCTCATCCCGCGCTTCTTTAATAGGCAGATGGCGCGATTCATTGATGCGTTCTTTCACCGCCTTGCCGGGTTTGAAGTGAACGGCATATTTGGCTTCTGTGGTGAGCTTTTCCCCTGTCCGTGGATTGTGGGCGAGACGAGGGGGGCGATAGTGTAACGCGAAACTACCAAAGTCGCGGATTTCAATGCGACCGTTATCGGCGAGATGCTCCATCATTTTATCGATGAGTGTATTGACGCATAAGGCAATATCTTGTTCAGAGAGATGCTGCTGCTTCATGGCCAGCTTTGTAATCAATTCCGATTTAATCACGCCAGTGTCCTCACTTAATCCTTTGTTTCATCTACATAATTTATCCTAGCACCCTAAAATTAAAGATGCATCAGTTTTTTGGAAATTTCTTGAAATGAATGTAGAAATGCATTTTTTTTACTCAGCACCAGCTCAGAGCTGCCGGAAAATGGCAGCCTGAAGTCTGCGCTGCACCTCGATTCCCGCAGCTCAGAGCTGGGTGGATTAAACTATTGTAAGAT
>MGXQ01000040.1:0-10759 GCA_001801405.1 Gammaproteobacteria bacterium RIFCSPHIGHO2_02_FULL_42_13
ATCGCCGCTCCGATTGCCATGCTATCTGCCGTAAACGTTGTGGCGCCGCCCGTTGCGCTAATTTCACCACCCACGGTTAACGTGCCTCCGCTTGTCACATTAAACGCGCTCGAAATCGTTGACGCATTTAATGTCAATGCATTCGTATCCACTAACGTCACATTATTTCCGCTCGTTATTGCTACTGTTCCAAAATTATTCGACGCATGATTGAGTGTAATATCCTTTGTACCAGCAACGATCGTTGTAACGCCACTAATCGTTGATGCTTGACTATCTGTGATAGAACCAGACGTTAAATTAAACGTCGTTGCCGTCACGCCCGTCACACTATCCACACTGCCTAAATCTATTGCGTCTGTATCTGTAAATGTCACCGTTTGCCCTGAGTCACTGATCGACAATACATCCACATCCGTTGTCGCATACGTAAAATTAATCGTACCACCGGCTGTTAATGCTAAATTCGTTTCAACGATACCAGCTACCGTCCCAGTAATTGTTGATGGCGTTCTTAAATGCAAGGTTGATACGTTCGCTGCATTGATATCGCTCGTCACCGTGATCGCACCGGTGCTACTATCGTTGGCACCAATGCGCAATGTCGTTGCCGTAATATAATCTAATTCCGTATCTGTAAGGTCTAACCCACCTGTACCCGTGCCTAAATTAATAGCCCTTGAACTTGAACTTGGCTTTAATATCACCGTACTTGTTGATGTCATCGCCGCACCTAAGGCCATGCTATTTGCGGTAAAGGTAATCTCATCGACAAAACCACTCGCACCAATTGTCGCACTTGTTGTAATGGTGTTTGTCCCAGCGTTTGCGGTTAAATCAACATCTTCACCTGTCGTACCGCTAAATGCACCAGCAAACGTAATCCCCGCATTCGCCGTAAGAAAGTTAACATCATCTGCCCAAGTATCGGCATTGATCGTCATTGTGCTGGTGTTGGTAGCATCACCAAATGTAATGCTTGAGAAACCGTTTTGAAGATAATTAATTTCGGTGGCATCTAAATTCAAAGTTCCAGCACCGCCAGAAATACCCATGGTATTTGAAGTCTTCGGTTTTATTGTTAATTTACCGGCACTTGAAATATTTGCGCCAATCGCCAACGTATTCGCAGTAATAACAATATCACCCGAGTTCATTGTTAAAGCACCGCCCGCACCCAAAGTAATGTTATTATTAGCCACTAAATTAACCCCACCCGCTCCAGTGGCTGTAATAGCCGCATTCACGGTAATATCACTTGCTGCACCGCCGACGGCTGATAAAGTAAGACTATAAGCTGAACTCCAATCAATATTATTTGAAACGGTAATGTCGCCATCTTGTGCCCCCGCTGCGCCTGTTTGCACAGTCACACTGGCAGACGCTAACATTGTTTCTAAATTGGCGGTCGTTAAAATAGAACTATTAGAGGCAGACTCCCATGGATTTGCTGACGCGCCCGGCGGATTAGTTGTCGTCCCCGCATCTTGAATCGTAATATTATAAGGATCTAATAATAACGTGCCGACTTTACCAAATGGCGACGTCAAATCAACGCTCGCTTGCATCTCTAAGTATTGTTTTCCCGAAACCTCAGCCAAACCACCATCACCGGAAACTTCACCACCTTTTGCTTCGATGGTACCGTATGCGCGTGTTGCGAGCTCAGACCAAACAATTACTTTACCACCATCGCCCACTTCTAATGCGTTAGAAATAATTTTTGTTTCGGGTGCCATATAGTTAAAGTTCGCCAATCGATAAGGACCACTGCCCCGATAATCACCACCCACTAAAATTTCACCGCCACCCGTTGCACCAGAAGCTTCTAAGACAAATTGATCAAACATGCCAACTTTATCACCGAACAAATGAATCGCACCACCGGTGGCTTCTTCGGATTTTGTACTGATCGAACCGGTTTCGGCAACTTGCGCAATTTCTTCTGCTTCTATTGTCACGACACCGCCATCTGCATCAATGGACTCGGCCGTAATCGTGCCCGTGGTTTTAATATTTTTACCGGTAATTTCGATTTTACCGGCGCTCACGGATTTGGTTTCGGATGATGCGGTCAACGTGCCGGTGTTTTCCACATCGCCACCAAAACCCATCAAATAAATCTCGCCGCCTTTTTCTTCGATACGCGTGGCTTTTACGATACCTTCATTATTCACCGCTTGTGTAAATACATCGGACGCGGCTTTAGCAGATAAAATAACTTTGCCGCTATCGGCTTGTATTACGCCTGTGTTAATGACAGCCGCTTTGGCATTACGCGCATTATTAACAACTTCACCATCCACTTGAATTCGTATTAAATTATCGCCGCTGAAATCTAATGTCGCGGCTTTACCAGCAGATAATTGAACTTGGCCATAGTTCGCAATAATGTTACCTTTGTTTTCAACACTATCGGCCACCATGCCGACAAAGCCGCCAGCGGCGGCTCGAATTGTACCTGAGGCAATAATTGAACCGGTGCTACCGCCCACTGCTTCAGTAAATTTCTCATAGCCTTTCATGAAATCCGCATTATTAATATCTAACGTCGTCACAAATAAACTATTCACATTGATCTGCGAGCCCGGACCAAATACAAACCCTTGTGGATTGATTAAATAGATTCGACCATTAGCTTCAAGTGTTCCAAAAATCTGTGTCGCACTTTGATCGAACATCCGGTTTAATGAAACAGATGTCGCATTGGGCTGAAAGAATCGTACAGCATCATTGCTGTCAATATTAAACGTATCCCAATCTAAAACCAACTTGTCTGAAAGTTGGTACACATTCAAACGATCATCACCAACATATTCAATTTGCGCTTCACCTTCTTTGATCGTACCACCGGCAGGTAACGCTTCGACATTTTCAACCGGTGAAGCCAACAGTAAAAAAGATAAAAACAATCGAGATAATAAATTTCCGCGCGACACACGCCATGCCGATTTATCAACAGGATGTTGATAATGATAATAGTGGCGCAAATAATCAGGCTTGGGCTCTCGCCTTAATATTTTGCGCCGGGAGTGTTTTTCTTCATCCATGAATATAACTCTATATAATTATATTATCATAGAACAAAAAACCGAGAAAAGTTAGTTAAAACGCGAGTTAAAACATGATGTTAAGTTAAAAAAATTTAAGAAAATTAAAAATCAATAGGTTACAAAAAAATGTGTTTTTTATACGCAAATAATCAGATTATTTTTTGAACAAATTGATTTTTTTGATCAAAAATAAAACACGGAATTCTACGCCAAGAACAAGAAAAACAATCCCAGAAAAACAATACCCACAACTTTAAATGCCACATAATCTCTATGTAAATTTTTACCTACTTGCACTGTACGACACAACTGAAAATTTTGTGCGGCTGTTTGATTTAAAAAAAACTACTATATACTCAGGTTAATAACAATAATGCGAAGCGATTTTATCTGCAAAAATAATAACTATATATTTTGTAATGTTTTTAGGGAGAAAGATTATGAAACCAGACCACTACGCAAATCCAAGTTTATACTTGCATATTCAACCCAAAGTACAACATCATTTTTGGCACATAATAAAAAAGTTTTTTACAGAAACGTTACCAAAAACAAACGTTATGTATGTCAGTCCACATTTGGTAAATATGGATTCAAAAACACTAAAAAAACACTGGCGTTGGGAGGGTGATTTTGTGTTACATCAGTTTACAAAAACATTGATGGAAGATAAAAAAGAAGAGATGGAAGACCCAGGCACCGAGAAAGAATAATTTGCACACTCGGCTTTGACAAAAAATGGTAACTATTTTTTCCGCCAAACAGTGTGGCCGTCCTTGTCTTCTAGCACAATGCCCTGTGTCGACAGTTGATCGCGAATTTTATCGGCAGTCGCCCAGTCTTTTTGTGCTCTGGCTTGGTTGCGTTCTTGAATTAACTTGTCAATGTCGCCGGCAGAGACACCTTCCGTCTTTTGTAAAAACGCCGATGGCTCTTGTTGCAACAATCCTAATACGCCCCCTAATCGTTTTAACAATGCTGCATGCGCTTGCGCGGTTTTCATATCCGCATCGCGCAATCGATTAATTTCATGTGCAATATCAAATAAAACAGAAAATGCTTGTGGCGTATTAAAATCATCATTCATCGCTTCCATAAAATATTTTTCAAACACCGTATTGCTGGGCATGAAAGTCGGCGTAATATCGCGCAACGCAATATATAAACTTTCTAACGATTGATCTGCTTGTTTTAATGCATCTTCGGAATAATTCAGTGGACTGCGATAATGACCGCTCAACAAAAAATAACGCGCAACTTCTCCCGAAAAATATGCCAACACATCACGAATCGTAAAAAAATTATCCGATGATTTTGACATTTTAGTTTTATTGGTCTGCAAATATCCCGCATGCATCCATGTTTTAACAAACGGTTTACTGCTTGCACTTTCGCTTTGCGCAATTTCATTTTCATGATGTGGAAATAATAAATCAGCACCGCCGCCATGAATATCAATCGTTTCACCGAGCGTACCCATCGACATCGCGGAACATTCAATGTGCCAACCTGGCCGCCCCTTTCCCCACGGCGACTCCCATGACGGTTCGTTTGGCTTTGCCAACTTCCATAAAACAAAATCCAGTGGATCTTTTTTGTTTTCAGATGTCTCAACGCGCGCGCCCGAGCGCATTTTATCTAAATCGCAACAGGACAATTTGCCATAATTTTTAAAATGGCGCACATCATAAAACACATCCCCATTACCACCCACATACGCATAACCCTTCTCAAATAACCGCTGAATCAAGTAAATGATTTGCGGCATAAATTGTGTCGCGCGCGGCTCTTCATCGGGCATGATAGCACCGAGTTCTTTTAAATCTTCATGCATGATATCAATATATCGCTGCACGAACGCATAATATTCTTCTCTATTTTCATTGACGCGTTTAATAATTTTATCGTCGACATCGGTAATGTTTCGCACATATTTAACATCGAAACCCCTATATCGCAAATAACGCACGACCATGTCAAATGCAATGAGCGTACGCGCATTACCCATGTGACAAAAATCATAGGTCGTGACACCGCACGCATAAAGCGTTACTTTGCCAGGCGTAATGGGTTTAAATTCTTCTTTTTGTTTCGTTAAACTGTTATAGATTTGTAACATAAAATTTTCTCGTCAGCTCACCGCCTTCAACCGTTTCACCAACTCGTCTTTCCCTAATAATTCAAACACATGTATTAATTCAGGGCCATGCATTTCGCCCGTTAATGCAATGCGTAATGGCATAAACAATGCTTTGCCTTTTAATTTTAACTCGTCTTTTAACATCGCCATAACAGCTTTATAATCCATGCCAAATTTATTAACCGCCTTTACGGCGCATGAAAAATAATTTTCTCCAGCTTCTTTAAGCACGATCATTTCATTTTCATCGATCGGATGCACTGCATGAAATAAGACATCTGCCCAATAAAATGCATCATCAGGTAATAGTACGTTGGGTCTAACGATAGCAATAAATGTATTTTTTAATTCTGTCGGCACAATGCTATGCACGCTCTCGCCCATCCATTGCCACAATGTTTCTGAGTCAACATACTGAACCGCTTCTTTTTGCCAATGCTCTAATTGTTTTTCATCAAACTTAGCCGGCGATGCACTGATATGTTCCAAATCAAACGAACGAGCCAATTCATCAAACGTTAACAATTGATTGTCATAAGGATGCCCCAGCCTTGCTAAATAATTCATAATGGCTTGCGGCAAAAACCCAGCATTTTTCAGATCGGTGAGGCTACTGCTACCATGACGTTTTGATAACGGTGCGCCGTCAAAACCAATAATCATCGACACATGCGCATATTGCGGCAGATTCAATCCCAATGCTTCTAAAATTAAAATTTGACGCGGCGTGTTGGTGACATGATCGTCTCCACGCACAACATGCGTCACACCCATCAAAGCATCATCGACGGCATTACAAAACATAAATGGCGACGTGCCATCCGCACGTCGAATAATAAAGTCACCGATGTCATCACTGTTAAACCGCTGCGCCCCTTTGACTAAATCAATAAATTCAATCATATGATTTGTGGGCAATCGAAAACGTAAACAGGGTTTTAAGCCCGACTGTATTTTTGCATCGATTTCTGCTTTGGATAAGCCCGCGCATTTTCCCGTGTAACGTGGAGGCTTTCCCGCCGCTAATTGTGTTTTACGTGCAATCGCTAATTCCTGTTCGGTACAAAAACACGGATACGCTGCCCCACTTTCTTGTAACTTCCCATAATATTTATCATAAATATCTTGGCGCTCAGATTGTCGATAGGGACCGTTGCCTTGATTTTTATCGGGTCCTTCTTGCCATTCCAAACCCAACCAATGCATATCATCGTAAATTTGCCGTTCATAACGCGTCTCTGAGCGCTCGCGATCAGTATCTTCAATGCGTAACAAAAATTGCCCATGATGAGCTTTGGCATAGAGCGCGCTAAATAAAGCGGTTCTCACATTACCAATATGCATAGAGCCCGTTGGACTGGGAGAAAATCGTGTTTTCATGCTGTTCTTCCAAATAAACCAAAGCACTTATCATACCGCAGAATTCGGCAAAGGTTAATGGTTGGATGAATGCTTGTGCGGAATAAAAATCCCCGCTGCAAGCAGACGGGGTATTTTTATTTCTTTTATTGATCGCCTGCGCGGCAAAGCCGCGCGAACGGCGACTCAAGGGGAGCGTTCGCCCGCTCCCCTTGAGAATCCCCAAGCGAAAAGTCCCACGCGGCAAGCCGCGGGGAAATCTTCACATTATGTCATAACAGCATCCTAAAAGCCGTGCTGGGTCTGGATTTGCGCAGCTCAGAGCTGCTATACTGCATCATTATGTATACCCTATTTATCGCTGACCTACATCTCTCCGAAGAATGCCCAGATCTGACCGAGAAATTTTTGCAATTTCTCCAAGCACAGGCCGCACAAGCCGATGCGCTTTATATTTTGGGCGATTTATTTGCCGCCTGGATTGGACTGGATTTTGAACCAGCATTAAACCAAAACATCATGACCGTACTCAAAGAACTCTCGCAAAAAGGCGTGCCCATCTACTTCATGCAAGGCAATCGTGATTTTGCAATCAATAAACGAATCTGCAAAAAATTCGGCATGATATTATTACATGATCCGGATGTCATCAATTTATATGGCACAAACATCTTATTGTCCCACGGTGATATTTTCTGTACATTGGATACAAATTATCAAGCCATTCGGAAATTGATGCATAACGCCTTCTTCCAATGTATTGCTCGACGTTTGCCACTTTTTATGCGTAAACGTTTAATGACACGATATAAAACACAAAGCGCTCAATATAAACCGAAAAAAACACCCGACATGATGGATGTTGAAAAAGCCACCGTCGATAAATTTATGCAAAAATATCAAGTACATTATTTAATTCATGGCCACACACATAAAGGAAAAATCCATGAATTTACGCATAATAACCAAAAAATAACCCGCATCGTCCTACATAATTGGGATCAAAAAGGGCATGCGCTAAGTTGCAATAATTCGTTGACTTTTCAGTCCATATCATTTTAGACTAAAGAAAGCTATCAGGGATGAAATATGACAACACAGATTTTGAAACTGCTCGTGATTCTATCTTGCCTATGCGCGGGCACCGCTCTTGCCCTTACCTATGAAATACCCAACAATGGCGATACGATTGTTGGAAGTATTCAAATTATTCAAAGCAAAAAAGGTGATACATTACACAAAATCGCTCGGCGTTATGAAATGGGTTATGACGCCGTCCAAATGGCCAACCCTACTCTACCAAAAGATGCCGCGATTCATCCTGGTACCGCCATAACAATTCCATCGCTATTTATTTTGCCTGAAAATCAAAACGAACAAAACGGCATTGTGGTCAATCTACCCGAGCTACGCCTTTATTATTACATCCCCGCGACGCATTTAATTCTAACGGAACCCATATCCGTCGGACGTATTGGTTGGTCTACGCCTATATTTAACGGCAAAATCGTTGAAAAAATAAAAAATCCTAACTGGTATGTGCCGGATAGTATTTGGGAATATAGCCGTTCACAAGGTGTCATTTTGCCGCGTATTGTCCCTGCCGGCCCCAATAATCCGCTGGGGCAATACGCCTTGCGACTTAACAGATTGACGATTTTAATTCACGGAACAAATAACCCAAAATCGATTGGAAAGCGTGTTTCATCCGGTTGTATTCGCATGTACCCCGAAGATATTGAACATCTATTTAATGCAGTCAAAATCGATACGCCCGTCTTAGTCGATAATCAGCCGTATAAAGTCGGTCGATTGCACGGCCACTTATATTTTGAAGTTCACCCTGTACTGGAAGAAGATTTTGAATCGTTAGAAACAGAAAAAATTATTGCTGACCACTTAATCAACGAATATATCACCGACAAAAGCACCAAAATTGATTGGCACAAAGTTGACTGGATGCTAAAAAAACACTCCGGCATCCCTTCTCAAATCAGTTATTAAAGGAAATAAATTCAACATGTTAAAAAAATTCTTACTGATAGGATCATTGTTTTTTAGCATCAATGTTTTTGCCAACAACACATTATGGGGGGCACAGCCCATTTCTCCCACCTGCTATACACCCAACCAGACAAGCATAATCGCACAAGCCCCAACGCTACAAGCAAAGATACTAAATGATGCAATGACTGCTTATAATCATCTCTGTCAAAGCTGCTATGATTCTCAAGGCATTTTAACTGTCGTTGATTACACCAAGCCGTCGACTGATCCACGGCTATGGGTCATCGATTTAAAAAACAGCAAAGTTTTAGAAATTGCTCTTGTTGCACATGGCAAAGGCAGCGGTGATAACGATGCAACAATATTTTCTAATGACCCCGGCACTCTCGCCTCTAGCATCGGAGTGTATCTCACCGGCACGACCTATTATGGGTCGCATGGTTATGCATTACGCTTACAAGGCTTAGAGCCCGGCGTTAATGACAATGCTTACAAACGAACGATTGTCGTCCATTCTGCGTGGTATATCAGTGAAGATTTTGCTAAAAAATATGGCCATCTCGGCCGCAGCTGGGGATGTTTTGCATTATCCAAAGATGTTTATAAATCCATCATTGCGAATATAAAAGGTGGAACGGTATTTTTTGTTTATTATTCAGATGCAGATTGGTTAAGATCATCGAAGTTTTTGCATTGACAAGGAAAAGAGAGTCGTCATCCCGGAAAATCTGCGTAGCAGATTTATCCGGGATCCAGAGAATATATTTCTGGATTCCGGATATTCCGCCTGCAGCGGAATTCCGGAATGACGTGGCTGCTGGCGCAACAATATCTGGAATGACAAGAGTCTATCAATCCGCAATCTTATCCGTCGTCTTTTTCACGATACTCAACTGATCCTGCATCCAACCACTCACCCCGTGTAACTGACTGACTAAGCTTGAATCCTTAAACCAGCTGCTGTTGTCCCATGACGTATTTGACATCAAAAAGACAATTAACAAAGACACTAAAATACCTCGACCAAAACCAAAAATGCCGCCTAATATGCGATTGGCAGCACCGGTGCCTGGCGTATCCGCTAAATGCGATATCGCAAAATTAACAAGGGCGCCAAATATTAATGTCAAAATAAATAAAAACAAAAAGCTCATCAGCGTCGCTAAAAACTGTGTTTTAAGATACTGACTAAACACCGCTGACAGACTCCCTGTAAACACGATTGCTATACAAAATGCCGCAAACCATGTGACCAATGAAATGATTTCTCGCAAGAACCCGCGCATACCTCCCCAAACGATCGACAACACGATGACGATCAATAAAACAAAATCAAATCCTGTTAAATGCGACATGACCATATATTCAGTCCTCTAATTTAATTTTCTGGCATCAAAACTGACAATAATACCCTTCATATGCGCTTGTTTATTCAGGTTTTGTGCGATCACTTCAGCCTGTTTAAACTCTACCGCTGGGCCTACATAAACCTCGGTCAACACCTGATGCGCAGATTGTGTGGTATAACCAAACGCATGAAATCCTCTGCGTTGTAATTGCGCGATTAATCGTCGAGCATTATTCGTATTACGAAAACTACCCATCTGAACGACCCACGCCTTGGCATTTGTTTTGGCGATTGCAATTTGCTTGGGATGCGCTTTCAACGCAACGACATTATTACTCGACATATTACTGGCTCGCACATGTGCAGCAGCCTCATTTGATAATGCATGCTGCACCGCTGCAACATACGTTGGAGATGTCGTTGCCGCAGCATGGACGGTATGTTTAGCCGCCGGTGTTTTTTCCATCGCTAACTGAGAATGCATTATATTTTCATTCAAATCAGTGGATGCCATTTTTTTAGTTTGCGCTAATAACCGACTCGTTTCTGCATCACTTAAGATTTGCGTTTTTATTTTAGGTCTCATCATCGCCGTTGGCTGAACAACATTTGTTGTCGAATTAATGGTGCCTGCTGAATTATCTGATATATCTGTTTGATCGACATTCTTTGTCGTATCAACAGGTATCGCATCGGTTTGCGTTGCATCTGCATCGGCCGGTAGCGTGCCAATCTGTATTTCGTTTGTATCGGTCGGTTGTACCGGTATCGTATCTGTTTGTATCGAAGTGGTCGCTGCGGCAGGCGAAGTTGTAGTCGTGTTCGTCGGCGATGTATCAGGCGAAGTTGTGG
>MGXQ01000040.1:10769-28211 GCA_001801405.1 Gammaproteobacteria bacterium RIFCSPHIGHO2_02_FULL_42_13
ACGTAGTCGCCGATTCTGCCGTACTATTCCCCTCCCCCGTGACCGGCGTTATCGTCATCTGCGATGTTGAATCGCTGGATGTATCTGTGCTTGGAACCGCGCTTGGAACCGCAGCGACTGCAGGCGTTGTCGCATCGCTGACCACAGTTGGCGTAGCCGGATTGGCAGGAATAATTATTGATGATAGCTTTTCGCGAGCCCGTTTACTAAACAACATCGGCACAAAAATAACCAACAAAGCCAAAATCACAATGATCATGATGATGCGATGTTTTGCTTGAATTTCCATATGACACCTCTTCTCCAATAATAAAACTCTGATATAAAAGACTATACCAAAATGCTAAAAATGTACATCCGAAACCATAAAAAACGAACCAAATACCACCAACAGATCCCCTTTCTGCAGTTGATCACGCGCTGATCGAAATGCAGTTTTAACTAAATCATAGCAATGAATATTTTTTCCCTGCAATTGTGTCAAAATTTCTCCCAATTCCTTGCTCGACGCGCCGCGCACATTATTGAGCGTTGCCAAAAACCAACCATCAACCCTATCGACTAAGGGTTTCATATTCTGCACAAGATCTTTGTCTTTACACATGCCGCAAACAGCAAACACACGACCCGACACAGAAATATCCCGTATTTTTTCTGCCAATCGCCGTATGGCCGCAGGATTATGCGCAACATCTAACAAATATTTAACCCCATCTTTCTCCACTAATTGACAGCGCCAAGGCAATGCGGATTGTTTCATGCCTGTTTGAATATGTTCTTTCTTCACAGACAATTTATGCGAAAGCTTCTCGATCACCATTAAGCTCATTTCATCAAAATCTTTACCGCGATAATAAAACGGAATATCCATGGATTGCACATAATTCAATAATGCCTGCGGCGGATGACGATCGCCGCAAATAGCTGGCCGATGGGGTCTAAATATACCGGCCTTTTCCAGCGAAATCGCTTCGCGCGTATAACCTAAACGTTCACAATGATCCAAATCAATACTCGTAATAATTGATAAATCTGCATCAATTATATTCGTCGGATCGTAACGCCCCCCGATCCCAACTTCTAAAATAACCACATCTAATTTTAACGACTGAAACCATAACAACGCAGCTAAAAATGAAAAATGAAAATAAGATAATGTGACTGCGTCTCTCGCCTGATCAATTTTTTCAAAAAACTCACACAACAATATATCATCAATACATTGATCTTGAAAACAAATACGTTCATTAAACCGAAACAAATGCGGTGACGTAAAAGTCCCCACCTGGTAGCCCGCAGCCATATAAATTGATTTTAATAAAGCGACACAAGATCCTTTCCCATTGGTGCCGGTGACCGTAATCACTGGATAACGCGGGGAAGCAAGGTTTAAGCGTTGCACGATCGAACGCATTTGTTCAAACGCCTGCGGCGCAGAACAAGTCACCTGTTGTGTGTCTAACCAAAACAACCATTGCTGTAAAGTAGAAAAACGCATTAATTTTTTAATTTTTTTAATTTAGATAATAATTCTACAACACGACTGCGCAATTGACGACGGTCAACAATCATATCAATCGCTCCATGTTCTAGTAAAAATTCGCTCTTTTGAAATCCGTCAGGCAATGAATGCTGAATGGTTTGCTCAATAACGCGCGGACCTGAAAAACCAATCAACGCATCCGGTTCTGCAATAATAATATCACCCAACATCGCCAAGCTAGCAGATACGCCCCCCATCGTTGGATTCGTTAACACAACAATATAAGGAATGCTCGCATCACTTAAACGTGCTAACGCAGCGCTGACTTTCGCCATTTGAAACAATGAAATTAACGCCTCTTGCATGCGAGCACCGCCGCTGCCAGTAAAACAAATCAATGGCCGTTTTTCGTCATACGCACAATTAACCGCTTGTACAAATTTTTCACCCTCCGCCGCACCCATCGAACCACCAATAAATTTATATTCAAACGCGCAAGCGACGACTGGTAATTCAAGTAATTGCCCCTTAAAAACAACCAACGCAGATTTTTCACCCGTAGTCACTTGCGCATGATGAATACTGTCTTTATATTTCTTTTTGGCGCGAAATTTTAAGCGATCGACCGGCGCGATACATGCCGCAATTTCTTCGATGGTTTCTCTATTTAAAAATTCGTTCAGTCGCGCACGCGCACTGATATACATATGATGATTGCATTTCGGACACACGTCCAGATTGCGTTCCAATTCGGCACGATATATGACCGATTGACATGCATCACATTTACGCCACAAGCCTTCTGGAATTTCCTTACGCTTCGACGCCTTGGAACTAATGGATGGCAAGAGCCGTTTAAACCAATTCATACTGACCTCATTTATACTGCCAGGAGTATAACATAGCCCACTAAAACGGCAAAACAGATATCGGCGCGAGCAGCGGAAAATCAAAGACTTGCGGGTAGTAAACGCCCATAAAATACAATCCATTGGGAGGCGCGGTTACGCCTGCTTTTGTACGATCACAAGCATCTAGCACAAACTGCATCCATCCAATCGGCTGCTCATTGGAACCAATCGGCAATAACGTACCCATGATATTGCGAATCATGTGATGTAAAAATCCGTTAGCGATAACATCTAAAACGATAAACTCACCGCAACGCTTTAATTCAAGTGAATCAATACAACGTATCGGTGTTTTCGACTGACATTGCGCGCTACGAAACGAAGAAAAATCATGTTCGCCCAACAGATATTTTGCAGCCGATAACATTTTATCCGTATCTAAGTCACGCGATATCCAGGTCACAAGATCATTCCAAACACCTGAACGCGTGCGTGCATTATAAATAATATAACGATAATGTCTTTTGACCGCGGAAAAACGCGCATGAAAATCGTTCGGCACTATTCGCGCCCAATTGACGGAAATATCTTTCGGCAAATAGCTATTGACGCCGAACTCCCAAGCAATTAATTCTCGTTGCACATCTGTATCAAAATGCACGACTTGACCGAGCGCATGCACAAGCGCATCAGTACGTCCCGCACAAACAACTGAAATAGATTCGTCAGCTACCTTAGATACCGCGTTTTCAACGGTTTCTTGAACAGAGCAGCAATCGGGTTGACGCTGCCACCCATGAAATGAGGCACCATTGTATTGTATATTTAAAGCGATTCGCATGGAGGAAGGATATAAGGACAGACCCTCGTGGTCAAGCCAAAGAATGGCGACACCCAAGATGACAGCCGTAATATGCTATATTTTATGCAATAATTCCTTCGCCTCTGCTTTCTGCTTGTTGTTTCCCTCCTGCAAGACGCTCAGCAATATATCGCGCGCATTTTCTTTATCGCCCATATCAATGTAACTACGTGCCAAATCTAATTTGCTTGCAACCACATCATCGCCAGCTAAATAGTTATAATTTGTCGACTTTTTTTCTGGAGAACCATGATGCAGCGGTTGTGTATTTTTTTTCGCACGAAACGTCCAAAGCAGCCAAACCAATAACAGCACTAAAATCACAACTGTGACTGCGGTATAAAATTGAATTTGCTGGTCCATCACTACTTACTCCTTTAACTCATAAATAATAACCTCAATGATAATCGGAAAATAAATAGAGGCAAATGAAATTATCTTGGTCGAAAAAAAACTGGCCGAGGGCTAAAGACAAGCCGAACTTCTGGCTGTTCGTTGGGCATTTCTTTTGGCTTCTCTTGCGCCACTTCTTGTGGCTTGACGTACAACTTACGCCACATACGCGCAATCTGTTGAAGGATCTCTAGCTCACTGATGCGCCCGTAGTCAACTTGAGAATTTACTTTAGCTTCGTTAAATAACCCGCATAATTTATTTAGTCTTGCATGTTCTTTTTCATTGAATGTAACAGGGTTCCCCCACTTCTGAGCCGCTCTGATTTTGACTTCTAATGACTCAAATAAGCCGCGTGCTTCGATAAGACGTTTGGACATTTTTTCATTCTGTGCAGGTGAATTTTTAGGCGCGCTTTGTGGGCGTTTCGCAAACAGTTGCAGTACATTGCTCGTACTACCTGCTATGCCATCCTTAGTTTGCTCTGCCATACGTATCCTTTACGGCTCCCGTGAACTTGCCATATCCTATGACATTTTCAACAACTCGGCCGCAAGCGGCCGAGATTGTTTCCTTAATTGATTTCGCCTGCGCGGGAAACCCGCGCGGACGGCGACCAGAAGGGAGCATTGCATTGCTCCCCTCTGGACTCCCCAGCGCCCTTGTCTCCGCTGCAAGCAGCGGAGATTTCTTACTTTAAACGCGAAAAAGATTAGTTTAACATAATTTATACTAATGTCTCATTACTTTTAAATATTTTAAATATTTTTTTTAACAACCTGGTAGCCCATCAACAAGCTCATCCGAGAATGTAAATTATTTAGTGTATCTCACAACATGCTGTTTATTAATAAGATTTCACCTGCGCGGCGGGGATTTTTATTTTAATCGATCCCCTGATACCACTCCGCAATAGACTGCCCCACTTCTTCTGGATTGGATTCTTGTGCATAGTGCAATGCATCACCAATATCAACGATCGTTAATTTATCAAGATGTTCTTTCGCCCACTGCACAGCATCGATCGTAGTATGAAATCCAGGAAAACCATACAGCATTAATTTAGGCAATTTCGATCTCATCAGACATTTCGAATAATCGCAAATAAGCTGGACAACATCTTTAGGCTCGGAACCGATCGGTAAATCTTGCAAATATCGCCACAACAAACGACGATGCTCTGGTTTGGAAAACGGCTCTTTATAACAACATAATTCTTTATCCGTTAAACGCCGGAGCGATCCGCTCGATAAAATCTTTTCCACAAAATAATCGGAGTGCACAATTAATTCATAGGCTTTACAAGGTGAACATAACAGATCATGCATTTGTTGCATTGATAGCGACAGCACATTACTCGACTCGGGGCGCAAATACGCTTCAAGAAATGCCAACCCTTTGATGTTATCAGAATGTCTCATGGCATAATCGAATCCGATCACCGACCCCCAACCATGCAGTACCAAAGTCACGTTCTTTAAATTTAACGCCTCAATAAATCCTTCCATATACTTGATATGATCGAAAACACGATACGGAATATCCAATTTATCTGATTTACCCATGCCAATTAAATCAGGCGCGATACAGCGCCCACAGGAGCAAACATGCGGAATCACATTGCGCCACAAATAACTGGAGGTTGGGATACCATGCAAAAAAAGTATCGGATCGCCCTCTCCCTCATCGATATAATGTATTTTTGCGCCTAATACATTGATATAATTCGACTTATACGGAAAATCAGCTGAAATGTGGCTATTCTCTCTCATAAAAACTCACTATAGAATTAAGACCGAGTTGTTTGAAGTGTAGCACTTTTCACAATTTTTGCCGGTAAATTCTCCTCCCCGATCCCGATATAGAAAAGTCATAATGGTTTTATCGAAAATCATTAGCCACCCAATGGGTGCAACAAAAAAGGCTTCGAGACATGTTACCCTATCAAATACGAACTACCAATGATCTTTTAACTTCTCGCGCCAGCAGCTCAGAGCTGCGCAAATTGATGCTTCTGCAACCCATGCTATGACTGCTTAGCAGCAGCTCAGAGCTGCAAGGATTAATTTTTTGTAAGACATTGCGTACATCATCATTATTTAGCATAAACTTGACCACAGCATTGCGGATTTGTTATAACTCACCACCAACACAGGTATATTATCAATGTCCAAAAAACGAAAAAAATTCTCAAAAGAACCGGTCATCACGAAAATCGATAGCATCAGCCATGATGGCCGTGGCATCGCGCATATCGACGGCAAAACCGTCTTTATCCACAACGCGCTTCCTGATGAAACGATAAAATTTCAATACACCCGATCACATCGTCGATTCGACGAAGGGCAATCCATTGAAATATTAACCCCCTCCCCTGAGCGCATCTCCCCTAAATGCCCACATTATGCCGTGTGTGGCGGCTGCCAATTACAGCATGCCAATACTGAATTTCAATTACAGCACAAACAAGCCGTGCTCATAGAGCAGCTCCATCATTTTGGCCATGTCGAACCAAAAAAAATCGTGCCGCCCATCACCGCCGATATCTGGGGTTATCGCCGCAAAGCACGACTCGGCGCACGTTTTGTCGACAAACTCGACACCTTATACGTTGGCTTTCGAGAAAAAAATGGGCGATACATTGCAAAAATGTCTGAATGCCCCATTTTACATAAGACGCTCTGCAACCAAATTGAAAATCTAAAAACACTGATCGGCAGTTTAAGTATTTGTAAAGACATTCCACAAATTGAAGTAGCCGTCGGCGACGATCAAACGGCACTTGTCTTTCGGCATATAAAGCCATTGACGCCAGATGATTTAGAAAAACTACGTGCATTTGGCAAACAGCATTCCTTTTGGATTTATTTGCAACCCGATGATTTAAACAGTGTTCATAAACTCTATCCCGATGACAATCATTTATTATTAACCTACATGAATCAACATTTGAAATTACAATTTCATCCCTGTCATTTTACGCAAGTCAACGCGTCAATTAATCCACTCATGATTGCACGCGCGATTGAATGGCTACAGCCCAATAAAGACGATAATATTTTAGATTTGTTTTGTGGATTAGGTAATTTTACGCTACCCATTGCCGCACACTGCAAACAGATTATCGGTATCGAAGGAAACGATGACTTAATTCACCTTGCGCGACAAAACGCACAAAACAATCAGCTATCTAATATTAAATTCTTCACCGCCGATCTCAATGAAACGGTCACAGAAACGGATTGGGCAAAACAAAAATACAATAAAGTAATTTTGGATCCGCCACGCACTGGCGCACTAGAGATATTAGAATACATTCATTCACTTAATCCAGAATGCATCGTCTATGTTTCCTGCAATCCCGCGACGCTAGCCAGAGATGCCGGCAAACTCGCCGAACTCGGCTGGACACTAGAAAAAATTGGCCTATTAAATATGTTCCCCCACACCACCCACTTTGAAACTATCGCGCTTTTTACCCCAAAGTCAGCTTAGAGCTAAACAACCCCCTACAACCCAGACTGTGACTGCCTATCCGCAGCTCAGAGGCAGCTCAGAGCTGCATGCGTTTACAATTTATGCTAAACTCAAGCTCTGACTGACCAAACTCAGCCCGGAGGTGAGCGACAAAATCATGGTACATATACATACACCACTGCCACAACATAGCGACGGCTCGATTGATATCGATCAATGGATCGATCGTCTAAATATTGATCCACAATCGCGACCATTGATTCAGGATGCCTGCCGCCTGGCACAGATCGCCGGCGAAGATAAATTAACACCCTTTAATATCAACTGTCTTGATCAGGGTTTACAAACCGCCGATATTTTAGCTCAGCTGCAATTTGATCCAGAATCCATCGCAACCGCTATTATTTATAATGCGTTTACTTATACGGATCTCGAATTAGATGAAATCACTGAGCAGCTAGGGCCCAATGTCGCCAAACTGACACAAAATGCTGCCCAGATGAACGCGATTGATAAATCGCGCCATATTCTCGCAACGGAACATCTGGAGCAAATCGATAATATTCGAAAAATGTTACTCGCCATGGTTCAAGATGTCCGCGCCATCGTCATTAAACTGGCCGATCGGCTCGTCACCATGCGCATGATTCGTCACGAGCCGACTCGCATAAAAAAACAAGCGGCACAAGAAACCTTTAACATTTTTGCCCCACTTGCGAATCGTTTAGGGTTACACCAAATCAAATGGGAACTCGAAGATTTATCCTATTTTTATCTGACGCCAAAAGAATATTTAGAAATCGCTAAAAACATAAAAGAACGCCGCACAAACCGTAACGCCCGTGTCGACGAGTTCGTGAACATCTTACAAACGGCACTAAAAGAAGCCCATATATCAGCCAAAATTTATGGCCGTGCAAAACATATTTACAGCATTAAACGAAAAATGCAACGCAAAAAATTACCGATCACTGAAATTTATGATATTCATGCGGTACGCGTATTGGTATCAACGGTCGATGAATGTTATAAAGTTTTAAGCATTGTGGACAGCCTCTTCACCTCTATTCCTCAAGAATTCGATGACTACGTCACCAAGCCAAAACCCAATGGTTATCGCTCCATTCACACGGCAGTTGTAGGCCCTGATGACAAAAATTTCGAGGTTCAAATTCGCACCGAACAAATGGACAAAGAAGCCGAAATGGGCTTGGCAGCGCACTGGATCTACAAGGAAGGCACAAAACAAAAGCCCACCTACGAAGATAAAATTACCTGGTTACGTTATTTGTTGGATTGGCAGAAAGAATTGACGCATGATAAAAACCTACCAAAAGAAATGGAAAAAAAGATATTAGAAGACCGTGTTTATGTTTTCACGCCTGCGGGCGATATTATTGACTTGCCGATTGGCAGCACACCTTTAGATTTTGCGTATCACATTCACACGGATGTGGGCCACCGTTGTCGCGGCGCAAAAATCAACAAAAAAATTGTGCCGCTCACACAACTATTAAAAACCGGCGATCAAATCGAAATTTTAACAACTAAAAAAGGTGGACCAAGTCGTGACTGGTTATCCGTTCAACGCGGTTATTTAAAAACCTCAACCGCACGTGCCAAAGTGCTGCAATGGTTTAAGCAACAACATTACGATACGCATGTCACCGAAGGCAAAGCTATTCTAGAGCGAGAATTACAACGATTAAATATCGACAATTTAAACTTAAATGAAATTGCACATAAACTAAATTATAAATCATCTGATCAGATGCTTGCTGGATTGGGTAACGGACAATTGCGACTATCGCGTTTGACCAACGTGATACCCAGCGACCTAGTTGATCATATTTCGCAAAAATCGTCTGAGTTGCCGGCCATAAAACCACGCGCGAGCGCACAAAAATCCAAAAAGAATATCATGATTTACGGTATCGGCGATTTGCTTTCACAAATCGCACAATGCTGTCGGCCAGTTCCTGGTGATCCCATCATTGGGTATATCACCACAGGCCATGGTGTCACCATTCATCATCGCGATTGCAAAAACATCGCCGCCACGGATAACGAGCACACCAATCGCTTTATTGAAGTCCATTGGGGCGATAAAACCGCCATCACCTATCCAGTTGATATTGAAATCTTGGCCTATGATCGTCCGAATTTATTGCGCGATATCACCACCTCTATAGCAAACCAAGAAGTTAATATGTCGCAATTACAAACCTTTGTTAATAACAAAAAACATGAGGCGCGGTTTGTTATCACAATAGATATCGTACATCTTGATCGGTTAACGACAATACTCGACCATATTCAACAGATCCCAAACATTCACACGATTCGACGATTGCATCATGACTAACAAAACGATCCTCGAGCAATTACAAGACATGATGCAACAATTGCGCCACGAATCACATGGCTGTGCTTGGTGCAAACGCCAAACACTCGACTCGCTCACACAATATACGATCGAGGAAGCCTATGAACTCACCGAGGCCGTTAATGAAAATAATATCCCCGCCATCAAAGAAGAGCTTGCTGATTTATTATTACAAGTTTTGTTTTATGCGCAAATTGGTGAAGAACAAGATCTCTTTTCGCTAGATGAGCTCATGCAAAAACTCTCGCAAAAAATTAAGCGCCGCAATCCCCATGTATTTGACATAAAAAAACCACTCACGCTAAAAGAAATTGCCGCACAGTGGGAGCAAATCAAACATGACGAGCAACAACAAAAACCACATAAACCGGATAGCTTATTAAACGACGTTCCCCGCTCTCTCCCCGCGCTATCGCGCGCACATAAATTACAGCAACATGCGCATCGAGTCGGTTTTGACTGGGATGCTCTCCCGCCTATTTTTGATAAACTACAAGAAGAAATAATGGTATTAAATCAAGCGATTACAAACAAGCTTGGTCATAATAAAATTTCAGAGGAAATGGGCAATGTCTTATTTACATGTAGTAATATTGCCCGTCATTTAGGACTCGACCCCGAAACCGCCTTGCAGCAAACGAATAATAAATTTGATCGCCGATTCCGCTGGATGGAACAACATACAAACCATAAGGCTTTATCTGATCTGTCCCTTGACGAAATGGAAGAACTTTGGCAAAAGGCTAAAGATCACGTATAATATATTATATGAAGGACCAAGATAACATTGTCGATTGGGCGCTGGGCGAAAAACTTGCCAATGGAAATATGGCGCTTGCCAAAGAATTGTTTGATATGCTGTTTGAAACCCTACCCCAACATAAACAAGAAATTCAAACCGCTTATGACAAAAAAAAATTTACTCAACTCGCACAAGCCGTTCACAAATTACATGGCGCCACCTGTTACGTTGGCACCGTTCGATTAAAGCAAGCGGCTGAAGATTTAGAACATGCAGCAAAACAAAACCAAACCGACCAGATCGATATGTTTTATCAAAAATTCTGCAAAGAACTTGAATGGGTCATGAATTATCAATAATTCGCCCATAAAATAATACTTAACCCGCATATTTCACACAATTGCTACTGCGAACGCGAATAAAGCTATAACTACTGCGTTCTCGCTACGCAATCGCGTGAAATATCCGTGTTAAGCCAAACGCTTACAAAACTTTAATCCACCCAGCTCCGAGCTGTGGAAAGCGAGGCACAGCAAGTATTTCAGCGCCCCTCATTTTCCCAGCTCTGAGCTGCAGCAAATTGATGCATCAGCTCAGAGCTGCGGCATGTAATAACGCGAGTCCCGGATAAGCGTTTGGCTGCAAATGCGCCATTTTTTGGCCATATTTCGTTATTCATCGCAAAATAAGCTCAATGTAGAATAACTACATCTTCGCTTATTTTGCGATAAATGCCTCATCTGGCCAAATCTGGCGCATTTTCGCCAGAAACCTAAGCATTGTATTAAAAATTTCAGTCTTTACAAAGCTTATCCGGAACTCGCGTTAATAAAAACACATCCCCGGTACCGCCAAAAGCAAAATCGAGCCAAATAAATGATATATCAGAACATTCTTTTTCTAATAACTCTCGATTCTCGCCGACTTCGACTACCAAAATACCATCATCGGCTAAATAGCCTGACGCATCATGCAAAATGGTTTTCACAATATCCAATGCATGTTTCTTGGTTTCTAACGCCATCGCCGGCTCATGTTGATACTCTTTTGGAAATTCTTTTGCCCCGCCACGATTTACATACGGCGGATTACTGATAATGATATCGTATTTTTTTTGCGGCACCTGTTCAAAAACATCCGATAAAATTAAATTCACACGACCTTCTACTTCAAACTTTTTACAATTAATTTTCGCAACGGCCAACGCATCCTTTGAAAGATCAACCGCATCCACTATTGCGTCGGGAAACATAAGCGCAACAGCTATCGCCATACAACCACTGCCTGTGCCAATATCTAAAATTGATTTGACAGACTCCTGTTGAATCCATGGTTGAAATTGGTTTGCGATCAACTCGCCAAAGGGCGAACGTGGAATTAATACGCGCTCATCTACATAAAATGGTAATCCAACAAAATATGCCGTATTTGTTAAGTAGGATAATGGCTTTCGCGTTTGAATGCGTTTATCGACCAATGCAGTAATTTTTTGTTCTTCCTGTTCAGACAGATCACGATCTAAAATCGCTTCATCAAATGGTAAATCCAATGCCATACACACGAGCGCAAACGCTTCATCATCAGCATTATCGGTGCCATGACCATAGTATAAATTCGCCTGTTGAAACCGATTTGAAACATCTTGCACGATTGCTTCTATACGCATATTGGCCCTCTGTTATGGCAAATATCCTACAAAAAATTAATCCACCCAGCTCTGAGCTGCTGCAAACCAGGCAGAGCCGGCGTTTCATGACGTCTAATTCGCCAAGCTCTGAGCTGCTGCAAATATTGGTTATCTAAATAACTCGCGGGTTTTGATGGGTTTGTCGCCTAACAAAGGCGATAAAGCTAACCGCATCAGTCGCTTCGCATCTTTTAAAACCTGCAGATCGGAATAATCATCCTGCGCAATCGCTAATAATGATCGCCCCGCAAAAAATAACCCCTGATCATCATTCATTTCTGCACGTATGAATCCAATCTCTAGCGAAAAACGGTAACAACAATCTTCCGCTATCGGCTGACGATCAATTGCTTCGCATTTTAACGGAATAGCATATCCCAATTCTTGTAATAAATATTTTTCAAATAAACGCAAGGCAACTTCATGTTCTTTGTTACTAAATCGCTTTAATGTTTCTTTATACAAATTAAAAATACATTCGCACGCATCATGTCGATGCAATACGCGCATCAATAATTCATTTAAATACATCGCACTAATTAAAATACTCGATGAAAAACGAAACGGTTCGCCCAATAGCTCGACTGAACACAAATAAGGTAAGTCACCTTTTCCTTTCCAGCTAATCATGAGTGGCATAAAAGGCTGCAGCAAGCCCGATTGTGATTTTTTCCCACCACGTACGCCTTTTGCCAACACGCACACACGACCCGATTTTTGCGTCAATAACTCAACCAACAAACTCGTTTCACGATATTGCCGTGTATGTAAAACAAAAGCGGGCTGCTGTTCATCGATCATAGTATATTAGTGCTAGCAAAAATGTAAGCTATATCTTATAGTCTGTAATCCATCAAGCTCTGAGCTGCCGGAAGCAAGGCGCAGAAAGGGTTTCAAGGTCGTATATTTCGGCAGCTCTGAGCTGCGCGCTAAATGATAAAAAATCACATCATTCGACCAATAACACTCTCATCATCCGACCAGCCGGTTTCAACCTTCACCCATAATCCCAAAAAAACTTTACAATTAAATACTTTTTCTAAATCAAGTCGCGCTGTTGTACCGATTTCTTTTAGCTTAGCACCTTGCTTACCAATAATTATCGCTTTTTGCCCTTTGCGTTCCACCCAAATATTTGCTTGAATATGCAAAACATTTTTTTCCATCTTCATGGATTCCACTTTGACCGCAGCCTTATGCGGCACCTCTTGTCCGGTTAAACGCAGAATTTTTTCACGTATAATTTCTGAGATAATAAATTCATCACTATTATCCGTTACCTGATCTGCTGCAAAAAGATGTGTAGCAACTGGCAAATGTTGGCTAATGCTTTGCTCGAGATGTTCTAAATTATCGCCCGTCAAGGCAGAGATTGGAATAATTTCTTGCCCCGGATGTTTCTCATGCAATGCATCAATCAACGGCAGTAATCTTGCCTTATCCTTTACCAAATCCACTTTGTTCAACAATAAAATAATTGGACATTGAACATTTTCAAGTTTTTGCCAAACAAAATCATCTTGCTCCGTCCAACCCTGCGCCTCCACTAAGAAAATAATAACATCCACGTCAGACAAAGTAGACAATGCCGCACGATTCATTATTTTATTTAGCGCTTGTTTCGAATGATCATGAATCCCGGGCGTATCAATATAAATCGTTTGAATGTTGTCTTTCGTCTTAATCCCTAATATACGGTTGCGAGTTGTTTGCGGCTTACGCGACGTAATACTCACCTTCTGCCCTAATAACTTATTTAATAGCGTCGATTTGCCCATATTCGGCCGACCGATAATGGCAACATAACCACAATGCAAATCATTTGGCATTATTTAATTCCTCTAACACGTGCTGTGCTGCATCTTGTTCCGCTCGACGTCGACTCGTACCTTCACCCATCACTGAATGATCTAATAATTTAACACAACATTGCACCACAAATGTTTGCGCATGTTCCACACCGGTTACCGAAACTAATTCATATTCAGGCAATGGAAATTGCCGCGCTTGTGCTAATTCCTGCAACTGCGACTTAGGATCTTTGTGCACATCCTCTAATGAGACGGACTCTAATCGATCCTGATACCAGGCCACAACTGTCTGATAAGAAACATCCATCCCACTATCAAGATAAATAGCACCAATAATCGCCTCGACAGTATCGGCCAAAATTGATGAACGCATCGCACCACCCGAGCGCCGCTCTCCATCACCTAATGAAATGATAGCGCTTAGATTAAATGTTTGTGCGATATCGGTTAAACAATTGCTATTGACCAAATTAGCGCGTAACCGACTTAAGTCTCCCTCCGTTGCCGCCGGAAGGCGTTTAAATAATTCCGACGCAATGACAAAATTAAGAATAGAATCACCCAGAAATTCTAAGCGTTCATTATGCGGTTTACCCGCACTACGATGACGCAATGCTTCTTCCAATAAACTTTTATTCTTAAATTGATAGTTTATTGCTTTCATTAATGTCTGTAATTTTTCCATGTTATTACCTATTTATGCTTATCTAGCGTAATTCTTCTGGATCCCGGATATTTTGATGTATTATACTGGATCCTCGGATATCACGCCTGCGGCGTGATTCCAAGGACTGCGCTGCGCTTGATTCCGGGATGACAAAGATGTGTATTATATCCACGTCCCAATTCTCGACCACCTCACCCAATGTTTTTGTTTATCCCAACTCATCCAAATAAAAAACGCTTTTCCAATCAAATCTCTTTCCGGCACAAAACCCCAAAAACGACTATCTTCACTGCCATCACGATTATCGCCCATCATAAAATACTGACCTTTCGGCACCATTATATCATAGACATATGAATCTTTTTTTGCTGGATTGATCTGAATATTATGGGCAACACCCTCTAAATTTTCTTGCATAATAGTCACAGGAAATGTCATGGTCGGCGGCTCATAATCGATACCTTTGCCTACCCCTGTCTGTTTCATCTCCTGACCATTAATATATAACGTTTTATTTTTATAAACGAGATGATCGCCCGGCAATCCAACCACGCGTTTAACAAAATCCACCCGAGTATCCGCCGGAAACTCAAATACCACAATGTCACCACGCTTGGGATTGCTAATCGACACGATCTTTTTGTTGATGACGGGCAAGCGCAACCCATATGCAAATTGATTCACCGCCAAAAAATCACCCGGCTGCACCGTCGGCTCTAAGGAACCCGTGGGTACTGTAAAGGGCTGAATGATAAATGAACGAATCACAAGCACCGCCAATAATATCGGAAAAAATGAACGCGAATAATCAACATACCCAGGCTCTTTTTTTCCTATTTCTTTGCGCGCACATGCAAAAAACATTTTATCTACAGCCCAAATCACACCACTTACAAACGTTAAAACAACTAATGCCAACGGAAAATAAAAATTCATTTCACTTTTTCTCCACTTTTAAAATTGCTAAAAAGGCTTCTTGCGGTAATTCGACTTTGCCGACACGCTTCATTCGTTTTTTACCCGCTTTTTGTTTTTTTAATAATTTTTGTTTTCGACTGATATCCCCACCATAACATTTTGCCAACACGTTTTTACGCAACGCTTTGACGGTCGTGCGCGCAATAATCTGGCCACCAATCGCCGCCTGAATAGCCACTTCAAACATCTGGCGCGGAATAATCTCTTTTAATGATCGCGTCAACTCTTGACCGCGATGATACGCACCATCGCGATGCACGATGGATGCCAGCGCATCAACCTTTTCACCATTCACTAAAATTTCTAACTTAATCAAATCGGCTAACTGAAAGCGCGTAAATGCATAATCCAACGAAGCATAGCCGCGACTGATTGATTTTAGTCGATCAAAAAAATCTAATACCACTTCACTCATCGGTAATTCATAGCTAATCGCCACATGATTACCGTG
The DNA here is from genome assembly GCA_001801405.1 of Gammaproteobacteria bacterium RIFCSPHIGHO2_02_FULL_42_13. Taxonomy (GTDB): domain Bacteria; phylum Pseudomonadota; class Gammaproteobacteria; order UBA12402; family UBA12402; genus O2-02-FULL-42-9. The sequence goes on from MGXQ01000040.1 coordinate 26,558, forward strand.
ATACACCATGCTTTTTTGTACACCGCGCCGCTCCATACATAACGTAATCACATCCCCTAAATATTCTTGCGGCACCAAAATATTTGCCAACACAATTGGCTCGCGAATTTCTTGGATCATGTTCGCAACCGGCAATTTAGATGGATTATCAATATGCAATGTTTCACGTTGCAACGTGAACACCTCATAAATAACGCTCGGCGCTGTCGTAATTAAGTTTAAATCATATTCTCTCTCTAAACGTTCTTGCACGATTTCCATGTGCAACATCCCCAAAAAACCACAACGAAACCCAAACCCTAATGCTTCTGATGTCTCCGGTTCATACACTAACGATGCGTCGTTTAAACTTAATTTTTCTAATGCATCACGAAAATATTCATAGTCATCGGAATCCACTGGAAACAAACCCGCAAATACTTGTGGCCGCACTTTTTTAAACCCCGGCAATGCCTTATCCGCCGGATGATGCAAATGTGTTAACGTATCGCCAACCGGCGCACCATGCAAATCTTTAACACCAGCAACCACATAACCCACTTCACCGGCAGATAATATTCCCTTGGGTTGTCGCTTGGGTGTAAAGACACCCAGCTCATCAACCTGTTGTGATTTTTTCACCGACATCGCAATCACTTTATCTTTCACGCACAACGTACCTTGCATCACGCGCACGAGCGACACCACGCCCAAATAATTATCGAACCAAGAATCAATAATCAGCGCTTGTAACGGTGCATCCGCATCACCCTTTGGCGACGGCACACGAGCAATGATCTCTTCTAAAATATCGTCGACACCGGTACCTTGTTTTGCGCTCACACGAATTGCATTTTTGGCATCGAGCCCAATAATTTCTTCAATTTCTGAAATCACACGCTCAGGTTCAATTTGTGGTAAATCAATTTTATTTAAAACCGGAATCACTTCCAAACCCTGTTCAATCGCCATATAACACACCGCAACCGTTTGCGCTTCAACGCCTTGCGCGGCATCCACCACCAACAACGCCCCTTCACAAGCCGATAACGAACGCGACACTTCATACGCAAAATCCACATGCCCCGGCGTATCAATAAAATTAAGCTGATATGTTTGACCATCTTTCGCTTTGTAATTCAATGCGACACTTTGTGCTTTAATCGTAATACCGCGCTCACGTTCAATGTCCATCGAATCGAGCACTTGCGATCCCATTTCACGATCAGACAACCCACCACATAATTGAATAAATCGATCGGCCAACGTCGACTTACCATGATCGATATGGGCGATAATTGAAAAGTTTCGAATGTTTTCTGGTGTCATTAAATACAATCTTCCAAAATTATTTTTGTGCTTTCCAATGTCACTTCATCTCTATTCTGCATCATAGAATTTTTATGTCGCATCAAACGATCGGCTAACTCAGGAATCACACTTTTATCAATATCATAATCACTCAAATATGTTTTAACGCCGAGCGATTCAAAAAACTCACGTGTTTTTTCGATTGCTTTGTCAATACCCGCGTCACCCTTGTGAATACCCCAAACACGCTCGGCATATTTTAACAATTTTTTGCGCTTTAACTCTTTGCGTTTATGCCAAAGAGCCGGCAACACAATCGCCAACGTCACACCGTGATCCAGATTAAATTTAGCCGTTAACTCAT
>MGXQ01000040.1:28223-31468 GCA_001801405.1 Gammaproteobacteria bacterium RIFCSPHIGHO2_02_FULL_42_13
ATGCATTTCCCAATCTTCTGGCATACCAACATTAAATACGCCATTCAATGCCATGGTTGCGCACCACATGATATTAGCGCGCACATCGTAATTGGTTGGATCTTGTAACGCTTTAGGGCCTTCTTCAATCAGCGTTAGCAAAATGCCCTCTGCAATACGATCCTGCAATGGCGAATTCACTTCAGGCGTAATATATTGTTCGACGACATGCACAAATGCATCTATAATGCCATTTGCCGTTTGTTGTGGTGGCAATGAATACGTCGTTTCTGGATCTAAAATCGAAAATTGTGGAAACAAAAGCGGATGCCCAAAGCCCAATTTTTCACGCGTCTCGAATTTAGTAACAACACTGCCACAGTTCATTTCAGATCCCGTCGCTGGTAAGGTTAAGACCGAGGCCAACGAAATCGCTTGGTTCATCGATGTTTTTCGCGTCCATATATCCCATGGATCTCCTTCGCAACACGCACCCATTGCAATAAACTTTGTTCCATCCAAAACCGATCCACCCCCCACGGCCAATAAAAAGTCAATTTTTTCGGCTTTGACCATCTCTACCGCTTTCATGAGTGTTTCATAATGAGGGTTGGGCTCAATTCCGCCAAATTCCAAAACAGTATAATCCTTTAAGGCTGTTTTGACTTGATCATAGACTTCATTCTTTTTAATGCTTCCCCCACCATAGATCATCAAAATCCGTCGATTTTTCGGGATTTCAGCCGATAATTTGGCGATCTGCCCCTTCCCAAAGATCATTTTGACCGGGTTCCAATATTCAAAATTCAGCATTTCAAAGCTCCTGATAACAAAAAGATGGCACAGTATAAGGGATTATGGTCATCTTGGCCATATACCTACCTTTTCCCCATATAAATTAACCATTTTTATTATATTTCTCATTTACAACTGACGGTACTTTTTCGTACAATGCCTCTCCGATGATGACTAATACATAAGGAACAAACATCTATGGTAATTATACGTCTAGCACGCAGAGGCGGCAAAAAGCAGCCGTTCTATGATATCGTCGTAGCAGACAGCCGAAATGCACGAGATGGCCGATTTATTGAAAAATTGGGTTATTTCAACCCGATTGCCAAAGGAGAGAGCGCACGACTACATTTAGATCCTGCACGCATACAGCACTGGCTTACACAGGGCGCCCAGCTCTCTGAACGAGTTCAAACATTGGTAAAGGATTACGGCAAATCGTCTGCGGCATAAGCCAAACAATAAATCATGAATGAAGAAAACATCGACCAATATGTCAAGATTGGCACATTTGGTCGCCCTTACAGTATCCATGGATGGTTGAAGGTACATTCTGTCACGCAACCACCAAAGGCTATTATCCAATATCAGCCCTGGTACATCCAAAATAACAAAGATGAATGGGAATTACTTCAAATCGATAACCTGCGTTTTCACAACAACAATCTGCTCGTCCATATTGAAAATATAGACGATCCTGAAATGACAAAAGATTATGTCAACAAAGTCATCAGCATTCCATACAGCCAACTACCGCAATTACCCAAAGGGCAGTTTTATTGGGCCGATATGATCGGCATGACCGTACTTAACAAAGATAAAATAAACCTAGGCATCGTCGACCATTTACTGGAAACACCCGCTAACGATGTGCTAGTAGTCATCGGTAAAAAACGCCATCTGATTCCTTTTTTACGCGATCACACCATCAAAGAAATTGATATGGAAAATAAAATTATTCATGTCGATTGGGATGCGGATTTTTAATGATTGATTTTGGCATTATCACACTCTTTCCAGAAATGTTTGGCGCCCTCGAATCGGGAATTACCGGACAAGCTATTGCGCACGAACTTATTCGCATCAAAACATGGAACCCTCGAGCATATACCCACAACAAACATCGCACCGTCGATGACCGACCGTATGGCGGTGGCCCCGGCATGGTCATGCAAGCACAACCGCTCTGCGATGCTATCCATACGGCCAAAGCGGATTTTCCACAAGCAAAAATTATTTATGTTTCGCCAACAGGCAAGTCATTTACTCAACAGGTTGCAAAAGAATTCTCGACTAAATCTTCAATGATTTTTGTGGCCGGTCGCTATGAAGGCATCGACGAACGACTGCTTCTAACCGAGATCGATGAAGAATGGTCCATTGGCGATTATGTCTTAACCGGAGGCGAATTACCGATCATGGTGATGATCGATGCCATCACCCGTCTACTGCCTGGAGCACTGGGCGATGCCGATTCAGCGGATCAAGATTCGTTCGCTCATGGGCTATTGGACCACCCGCATTACACCCGACCCGAAATATGGGCAAATTTAAAGGCCCCCGAGGTACTCTTAGGTGGCGACCACAAAGCCATTTGTGAGTGGCGGTTGAAGCAATCTTTGGGTCAAACCTGGCTAAAACGGCCCGATTTACTCAAAAATCGCCAATTATCAGCAATTGAGCAAAAATTATTGAAAAAATTTATTAACGAATGCCAAAAAACCTAATATAATGATGCCCTTTTGACTGAATATCCACCTAACTAGGAAATTTACTATGAACAAGATTATTCACGCTGTTGAGCAAGAGCAGCTAAAAACCGACATTCCTGAATTCAAAACCGGTGATACCATCGTCGTACAAGTGCGGATTAAAGAAGGCACGCGCGAACGTTTGCAAGCATTTGAAGGTATTGTTATTGGCAAACGCAACCGCGGATTAAATTCAAGTTTCACCGTACGTAAAATTTCTCATGGCGAAGGCGTTGAGCGCACATTTCAATCACATAGCCCCGCTATTGGCAGCATCGAACTCAAACGTCGAGGCAATGTACGCAAAGCTAAATTATATCACTTACGTGATTTAACCGGTCGCGCCGCGCGCATCAAAGAAAAGATTACTGCTAAAACAATTAATGAAGGACTGGATACAGAAAAAGAAGAATCAGTGGCAGCTGAGAGCGAAGGATAAATCATTCTCTGGATTCCGGATATTCCGCCGTTGGCGGAATTCCGGAATGACGTGACTTTGTTTCCCGTCATCCCGGAAAATGCGAAGCATTTATCTGGGATCCAAGGAACACTTTAGTTCCGCACGTTGATTCCCCTGGATTCCGGATATCGCTCTGCAATAGCAGAGCGATTCCGGAATGACAGGACTTTGACGCAACAATTCCGGAATGACGTGACTTTGTTTCCCGTCATCCCGGAAAATGCGAAGCATTTATCCGGGATCCAGGGAACACTTTAGTT
>MGXQ01000040.1:31512-33599 GCA_001801405.1 Gammaproteobacteria bacterium RIFCSPHIGHO2_02_FULL_42_13
AGCGATTCCGGAATGACAGGACTTTGACGCAACAATTCTGAAATGACGAGGTACTGCTAATGACATATAACGCCATCATTCAAACCCCTCTTTCAAACATCGGCTTTATTACCTATAACGATAAATTACAAACCGTTCAGTTTGTTTCACAGAAACCAATCGCGCCCAAAACCACCTTCGACAAACACGTTGCGCGTCAATTAACACAATATTTCAAATGCGCCGCTATGCAATTTGATTTACCCCTACAATTAATCGGCACGCCCTTTCAGAAACGCGTTTGGCGCGCATTACAACAAATCAAACCCGGTGAAACATCGACCTATGGTGAACTCGCCAAACGCTTAAAAACCAGCCCACGCGCGATAGGCAATGCGTGTCGAGCAAATCCGATCACACTCGTCATCCCCTGCCATCGCGTATTAGCCAAACACCATGATGGCGGTTATTCGGGACAAACGACTGGAAAGCTGATGAATATGAAGCGGTGGTTGTTGGATTATGAGCGCCTAGACTGAAAAAAAGCTGATAGCAATTCACTACAATTATCAGACAATAAACCACTTTCGACAATGACCCGATGATTTAACGCTTTTTCACCAAAAATATTTAACACACTGCCCGCCGCACCAGATTTTTTATCGTACGCACCAAATACACAGCGCTTCACGCGCGCATAAATCATAGCGCCCGCACACATCACGCAAGGCTCTAAGGTGACATATAAAGTCGTATCAGGTAATCTATAATTTTGTAACTTTAGCGCGGCGTGACGCAATGCAACGATTTCTGCATGCGCACTGGGGTCGTTTGTGCTGATGGGGCAATTAAATCCTTCTGCCACGATTTCATCATTAAAGACAATAACCGCACCGACTGGCACTTCGCCTTTCGCTTGCGCTTCTTGCGCTAATAAAATAGCGCGTTGCATGTAATCTCGATCATTCATCTTGTAGGGCGCATACCATTTTGAACCCCTGCAGCAAAAGCTGAACCAGCAGCACGTAATTGAGCGCGGGCTATCGGCTGTGCTATCAACGCTACCGTTTGCATGGCAGTACTCGTTGCTGTTTGAAAACCAAAAAAGGGTAACATATATTTGCAAACAGTTGAATCACCATATCGCGCGGCCAATTGCGACCCCAATACGCGAAACAAACTCACCTCTGCCGTTGACGCGACGGAATCAGTCAAACTCAATCGAGCAATCGGCATATCAGCTGTCGGGACTTTACGCAAATCCCAAAACATTTCATGCCACTGAAGCAATATCGCAATGGAATCAGCTATTGCGCGATCTTGCGCAAAATGCCCAACAACTCCATCCATCGACATCATGACATTGCAAACCATTGCCTCAGTCACATCGATACGACTAAAAAGCACGCGCTGCAACTGCTCTGCTCCACGTTCAAACAATGCACTCATCATACAATAACCCATGACAAACTGATAAGGATGTTCATCATCGAACGTCGAAGACAGCTGAAAAATAATACTCCCTATTTCGGGCACAATGCGTGTGGTGTCTTTACAAAATTGTGCCACTTTACATTGCGCACGACGCGTCAACCGTGTTTCAACGTTTGCAAACATTGAATCTAACGCCGCAATTAATTGCCGTCGTACTTCTTCTGGCTCTGCCAATAATATATCTAAAGCATATTGTTTAAACTCAGGATATGTTTTGGGATGAATCGGATTTTTTGCTAAAAGTTTATTGGCTCGATCGTTATCAAGATCAATCCATTTCTTAAAGGCTTTATCTTTGTCGGGTCGACAACGATCATGAATATCAGCAACCTCGCGAACTAATTGCCGATAATCCTCGTCGGTTGTTTCTTCACATTTACCTAGAATACCATGCGTTATCTTACGCAATCGATCTGCCGCAACTTGACGTTGTGTCGACGTAACATGTTTTGTATGTTTTAATTTCGCCAGCGAAACGCGAACGCGGCGACAACGAGCCACCGCGAGTTGAAGTTCTTGAAATGTCAACATACTTTAAACACCGGCACCTGAGCCATCACTCGAATAAGCAGCTCTCACCTTGGCCACACGATCAGATGTCGTGGGTTGATCCT
>MGXQ01000040.1:33668-39379 GCA_001801405.1 Gammaproteobacteria bacterium RIFCSPHIGHO2_02_FULL_42_13
GCCGCAGCCGCCGTTTCCGCTCCCGTACGTACAAACGCATCATCAGGCAACCCTTCGCGTCGCGCATCTACAGGCTTATAACCGCCGCTCATACGTTCTCTGCACGATCCAAAGAAACCGCCAATCGCTTGACCGGCACGATATATGCGCCCGGGTGCTTTAACGATAGCATCGCGCTCTGGCCCCAAAGCCATACCAATACCAAATAATGCCGTGACCCATCTTATGTCATCAAACATCGTCGTCTTCTCCCACGCCGGATTTTTAGCGGCTGGGATTAATACTGCACCTAATGTACCCGTTGTTACTCCCTGGATCAACACACCCAACCAATTAAATAATATCTCCACTGCATTTTGATCCTCTGCCATCCATGCTGTTTTTGCACGTCCATAGGTAACACCCGTTAAGGCAATCGTAAATAAGACGCCATTCGCCGGCATCAATTGTTGTTGATACATTGATCCAACCATTGCGATTAATGCGGCTGCTGACCCACCTAAACGCAAGGACGCATCGATCATCCATTTTGCTATGCTCGGCTCTAAAGGTGTTCCGGCTGCTTGCATTAACTCTGCCACTAACCTCTTTGTATCAGCCTGTGATAATCTTACCCTCTCGCCGTCATGTTGTACGGTCTCGGCATATTGACTGCGTGTCTCCATTTCTTGCCCAGCAGCGCCACTTGCCAATATATCTCGATCTCCTTCTCCTTTTCCTTTCCTTTCGTGTTGTAGTATCTCATCTAATTTTTGTCGCAATCCTGCTTTATCCGGCGCCATTTCAGCGCGCAACGCACCCAATTGAAATAAAAGCTGTAATGCGGTCGTAATAGTCAGTGGAAGAAACCCACCCTCTTTAGGCAACCAGGGCGCTATATATTGATCTGGATTATTAATGATTCTATCCAACCATTCTTCTTTACAAAACATAATTAAAGTGGCTAATAACACATAGCCATCTACTCGGCCAACAATCTTCGCCCATTTCTTCATTGTTTTTGGATTCATATCATTTATTCCTTTTATTAACAAAATTAACGCAAACGGAATGCAAAGGTATCAGACAAATATTAAGGAAACATTAAGAAATTTAAGATTTATTATTTATTTTTATTGATCGGTTAAAATAAATACAAATTTTCATTCCAGAATCGCGATGACGATATTCAGAATACAATGTATGATGCGTCATGATTAATTTACAAAATATACCACAAGATGAACATATTTTTACCATCGCAGAATTTACGCGCATGGTGCGAAGTTTATTGGAAACGCATTTTTCGACTGTCTGGATTGAAGGTGAAATCTCTAACTTTGTTTGTCCAAGGTCGGGGCATTGGTATTTTTCACTCAAAGATGAAACTGCACAAATCCGCTGCGCCATGTTTCAATCCAGCAATCAACGCATTAAATTTCAACCCGAAGATGGTATGCATGTGCTCGTACGCGCTAAAACAACACTGTACGAAGCACGTGGGGATTTTCAATTGGTCGTGAGCCACATAGAAGAAATGGGCATCGGCGCATTACAGCGCGCGTTCGAACAACTCAAACAAAAACTCGAAAAAGCAGGTCTCTTTGATGAAAAACACAAAAAACCTATTCCGGCGTTTCCACATTGTGTAGGCGTCATCACATCATCGACAGGTGCGGCGATTCGCGATATTTTGCATGTATTTAAACGCCGGTTTCCTGCATTACCGATTATTATTTATCCGACATTGGTGCAAGGTGACTTGGCCGCGCAACAAATCGTTAAAGCGATTGAAATCGCCAACGATCGCAACGAATGCGATGTGTTATTATTATCGCGCGGCGGCGGTTCACTCGAAGATTTATGGCCATTTAACGAAGAAATCGTTGCACATGCTATTTTTAATAGTCGAATCCCAGTCGTCTCGGGCATTGGTCATGAAATCGATTTTACCATCGCCGATTTTGTTGCCGATTTGCGCGCACCTACGCCATCAGCTGCCGCTGAAATGATAAGTCCCAATCAAATTGAAATTCTCGATCAATTAGAAAAACATCAACATTATCTCGTGCGTGCATTAACGCAACGACTCGAACAATTAAAATTATCATTCGCCGGATTAAAAAAACGCTTAACGCAATGTCATCCCATCGTACAAATTGAACAACAAACACAACGCTGCGATCAACTCGAACAACGCTTGGTACGTGCGCAAAAAAATCAATTCGAACGCTATCAACATCGATTACAATTGCTCTCGCGCGCGTTAAATGCCGTGAATCCATTGGCAACGCTTGACCGCGGATTTGCCATCGTCACTCATCAATCAAACAAAGTCATTACCGATGAAAAACAAGTTCAAGCAGGCGAAATAATCACGACGCAATTGGCGAAGGGGAAAATTAAAAGCGTAGTAGAAAAATAACTAATGATACGGATTTTCACTGTTGCGCAATTCAATCCGTATCGGCGTTCCAACCAAGCGCAATGCCTTGCGATAGAAGTTTGACAAATAGCGTTTATACGCGCTCGGCAATTGTTCGACTTGATTACCATGAATAACAATAATCGGCGGATTTTTTCCGCCTGCATGGGCATAACGCAACTTAACGCGGCGACCACCGACTAAGGGCGGCTGATGTTGCGCAACCGCTTTTTCTAAAATACGGTTTAAGAGCGGCGTTTTTAACTCTTTGATGGCGCTGTGATGGGCTTGTATAATCGAACGAAATAACGATTTTACGCCACGTTTTTGTTTCGCTGAAATAAAATGCCATTGGGCATAATCCAAAAACGTTAAACGTCGATCCAGTTCACGCTCGATCCACTCTTTTTCATTATTCGACACTGCATCCCATTTATTAACAACCACGACCAATGCTTTACCACTGTTTAACACTAATCCTAACAATTTCAAATCCTGCTCGCTAATATTTTCTTTTGCATCAATTAAGAAGAGCACGACATTGGATAATTCGATCGCCTGCAATGTTTTCACGACTGAAAATTTTTCTATTTTGTCAACAATGCTATGACGGCGCCGAACACCGGCCGTGTCAATCAATGTATATCGCTGACCACGATAGTCGAAGGGAACGAAAATACTATCGCGCGTCGTCCCCGGCTCATCAAATACCATTAAGCGCTCTTCGCCCAATATACTATTAATTAAAGTTGATTTGCCCACATTGGGTTTGCCCACAACAGCCACTTTTATTCCCTGATCACGCATCACATCGGCTGACGCTTCTGCGTTTGGAAATAAATCGGCACTTTGCGCCAGTAAATCGTTAATACCTGAATTCTGAGCGGCCGCAATCGCAATCACTGACGAAAAGCCCAAGCGATAAAAATCGGCTAATGCAATATCCTCGTCCAATCCATCTGTTTTATTTATCACTAAAAAAACAGATTTATTTCGTGCGCGCAATTTTTTTGCAAGCACCTCATCGACCGGCGTAAGTCCATCTTTTGCATCCGCGACAAACCAAATAACATCGGCCTCTTCAATGGCCACTTGAACTTGTGCATGCATGCGTTTATCAATCGCAGTTTGCTCCTCGCCCAATCCGCCCGTATCCACAATGACAAAGGCACGATTCTGATAAGAGGCATAACCATATTGTCGATCGCGCGTCAAACCTGGACTGTCTGCAACAATCGCATCGCGTGTTTTGGTCACACAATTGAATAATGTCGATTTGCCAACATTCGGCCGACCGATGATGGCGATGACGGGAATCATTACTTTTGCACCACTCGAAACGCATATAAATTGCCGCCGGTTGTGTAGGCATATAATGTGTTTCCAGCCGCCACCGGTGGCGCAATTAAACCCGACTCATCGACCAAACTTCTCGCAACAAATTTGCCGGTGCTCTTCGACATCCAATGTAAATAACCTTCCGAATCACCCACAACAACATAATCACCCAATATAGCCGGTTCAGTAATTTTACGACCCAATAAAGATTTTTGACGCCACGCAACGACGCCATCATCATTATTAAATCCCCACACATAACTTTTTGCATCGGATAAATATAAACGACTATAATCGGCAGCAATCCCCGCATAAGAAGAAATGGTATGACGCCAAATTAAACGACCTGTTTTTAAATCTAGCGCAGCAATATAACCTTGATAAGTCGCCACATAAACGATGCCATTGATCACAACTGGATTCACATCAATATCAACCATGCGCTCAACATCTGTTGACCCCTGCGGATCGGCAATTGACTGTAACCAAAGTAATTTTCCACTCTTAAAATTAAATGCACCCAATTTACCATTTGCAAAACCCGCAATAACAGTGCTGCCGGCGACTTCGGGTTGACCGGATGCGTGTAAAATTAATGACGGAACAGTTTGCTGAAAACGCCATAATTGTCGACCATCGGATGCCGACAATGCCGTCAACGATCCATCAATACTTTTAACTAACACGGTGCCTTTGAATGACGTTGGCTTACTTAAAATTTCGCTGGCCACCGGTGTTTGCCATAATATCTCACCCGTTGATTGATTTAATGCCGCAACACCTCCCTCGCCTGTCGCCACAAACACTTTCCCATCATCCACGCTCGGACCGCTCGTCAATGAGTTCGCCACATTAGTTTTCCAAAGCGTTTTGCCCGTCTGCGTATCCATCGAATATAAATCACCATCGGATGAAGCAACAAACACCGACTGTCCAGACACGACCGGCGTTAAGCGTAAGTAATCTTTACTGGATCCATTGCCTGCTGACACTAACCATAATTGCTGGACATCCAAGGTTGGCGTAAAATTAACTAAAGGCGATGGCGGCAAGGTATTGTCTTTGCTCGCGCAAGCCGCTAAAAAAATTATAAAAAATATGACGCTCATTCGATACAAAACTTTTTTCATTATCCTCTCCAATTTAATTGGGCAAATTATACAATGCCATTTTAGCTAAATCATATATGCCAGATGACGCCGGCAAATGATCAACCGCCTCTTGATACGCTTGACGTGCCTGATCAGTCTGGTTCAATTTTAAATAAGCATCGCCGCGCACTTTTGCAGTCAACCCGATAAATTCGGGGCTCTTAACAGATTTTAATAATTTTATAGCATCATCCGACTTCGTTTGTTCAACATAAATTCTGGCCAAACGAATGCGCGCTAAATCACGAAACGTTTTAGTATTTCCATGTACGATAATCCATTGTAATCGTTTAACCGCTTCATCTAATTTATTGCTTTCAACGGCATTCTGCGCCAACACAAACGCAGACAAACTTGCATACGGTGTCGATTTAAATTTTTTAATCAGTTTTTTCGCCTGCGCAATCGCTGCCGATGTTTGCCCATTTAACAAATCGCCCATCGTCTGTTCATAAACAATAGCGGCATGTTCCGCTCGCGTTGTTTTGTAATTATTATAAAATCGCCAAGCAAAACTGATCGAAAGCGCGATAAGCGCTCCCAATACGATCGCAAAACCATACTCTTTCCAGAGTCTTTTGAGCTGCTCAATCTGTTGCTCTTCTGTTAGATTTTCGTCCACAATACACCTCTACTCAAACAAAGCGTTAATATACGCCACAATATCATCGAGCTCAACCGTCTCTTGCTCACGCTTTTCGCGCAAATATTTAACGGCCACCGTATGATCTTTTAGCTCCTGCTCACCCATTATCAATGCCAAATGAGCCCCGCTGGCATCCGCTCGTTTAAATTGTTTTTTCCACTGTCCACCCACA
>MGXQ01000041.1 GCA_001801405.1 Gammaproteobacteria bacterium RIFCSPHIGHO2_02_FULL_42_13
CTGTCACGAAAAGTTGTTGGGCGATGGAGCCCGCAAGCCGACCCAAAGCCGCAGATGCCGTCACGCGTTTGGGCGCGGGCTTACGCCAACAAGGGTTTTTTGGTGCGGGTGCCGGAGCCGATCCCGGCGCGAGCGCCCCTGCGTATGATGCCAGAACCGCGAAGCCCGATGCGTCGGGGATGCGGTATTCGTAATATCATTTTTTCTTGTCTCCGCTGCAAGCAGCGGAGATTTCTTATCTTTAAATACCCGCCACCATCATCGACTCCAACAAGATAGACCCCGTTTGAATATTGCCGCGTCGATCGATGTCATTGCCCACACAGGCAACATGGCTAAACATATCTCGCAGATTACCAGCAATCGTCACTTCGGAAACGGGATATTGAATCTCGCCGTTTTCGACCCAAAACCCAAATGCGCCGCGCGAATAATCACCGGTAATTAAATTAATGCCTTGGCCGATTAATTCCGTGACCAACAATCCGTTACCCATTTCACGAAGCAACTGCGGCAAATCTTTATCGCTCGTGCTGACATAAACATTATGCACGCCATCTGCATTGCCCGTCGTTTGTCGTTTTAATTGGCGCGCCGAATATGCATCTAATATGTAACTGGTTAACACGCCTGCTGTAATAAAATTTTTGTCCATCGTCGCTACGCCATCGCTATCAAACATCGCACTGCCCCAGCCTTTGAGTTGATGTGGTCGCTCAAAAATATTAATGTGTTCAGGAAAAATAGATTGATCTAAACAATCCAACAAAAACGAACGTTTGCGATATAAATTTCCACCACTAATCGCCGCAAAAAAATGTGAAATCAAACTATTCGCCACATCTGCCTCAAAAATAATCGGACATTTCTGTGTTTGGATTTTTTGCGGATTTAAGCGCCGCACGGTACGAAAAACCGTTTGTTTAGCGACTTTATCAATATCATCTAAATCCCGCGGATCACGCGAACAAGTATAATAATAATCGCGTTCCATGCGATTATTTTGTTCTGCAATCAGCGAGCAAGAGATGGTTTGATAGGTGTCTTTATTCGATCCGATAAATCCATGCGTATTTCCATAAACATCAAAACTTTTAAAATTAAACACCGACACGCCTTCTGACGATTTAATGCGCCCATCTAATTGTTTGGCCTTTGCTTCGCATTCTAAAGCCAACTTAACAGCTTCTTTGGTATTTAAATTCCACTCGTGATACAAATCTAAATCTTTCAAATCTGTCGCCATTAAATTTGCATCGGCCAATCCTGAACAAGGATCAACTTGCGTAAATTCCGCAATCTGACAGGCTCTTATCACCGCTTCTTGGAGCGACACCCAATCCATTGCTGATGTCGTCACGCTGCCTTTGCGTTGCCCACGATAAACCGTAATGCCTAAATTTTCATTGCAATGATATCCAATGGTATCCACCGCGCCTTCGCGTATATTGACCTGATAACCATCTTCTACACTCACATCCGCTTCGGCTTGCGTTGCGCCATTTTTTACCGCTAAATCCAAAATATCACGAATACAAGTCTGTCGCTTCTCAATATCAAAATCGCTCATGGTTGCTCTCCTCATTCCGGGACGTTATGTCGTCCCGCCCACCGTCAACTCATCCATCTTCACCATCGGCTGCCCAATCCCAACCGGAATACTCTGGCCTTCTTTTCCGCACACACCAATTCCTTCGTCCATTCTCAATTGATTTCCCAGCATGCTCACTTTTCCTAATGCTTCTGGACCATTACCAATTAACGTCGCATTTTTAACCGGCCTTGTAATCTTTCCATCTTCAATCAAATAAGCTTCACTCGTTGTAAATACAAAATTACCTGACGTAATATCAACTTGTCCACCGGAAAAATTAACGGCATATAATCCTTTTTTAACCGAGCGGATAATATCGTCTTCATCACTTTCGCCCGCCAACATATATGTATTCGTCATGCGCGGAATGGTCATCGCTGCATACGATTCACGTCGCGCGTTGCCCGTTGGTTTCATTTTCATTAAGCGCGCATTTAATTTATCCTGCATGTAAGATTTTAAAATGCCTTTTTCAATTAACACGTTGTATTGCCCCTGCGTTCCTTCGTCATCAACATTTAAAGAACCGCGACGATTGGGCATCGTACCATCATCGACGACAGTACAAAGTGGTGACGCCACTTCTTGACCGATTCGTCCACTAAACAATGAGCTGCCTTTGCGATTAAAATCAGCTTCTAAACCATGACCCACCGCTTCATGCAACAACACCCCCGGCCAACCTGCTGCCAAAATAACTGGCATAACACCGGCGGGCGCAGGACCTGCTTTTAAATTAACTAATGCTTGTCTCACGGCTTCTTTGCTGTGTTTCTCCGCATGTTGTACGATAAAATCATAACCCAAACGCGCCCCGCATCCACTCTGTCCCGTTTCGCGCCGACCTTTTTCTTCGACCACAACGCTTATGCTTAATTGCACAATGGGACGAATATCCGCTGACGTCACACCATCGGTCGACATAATCAAAATAACATCATAAGCGCTCGCGATACTCGCATTCACCTGAATGACGCGCGAATCTGCTTGCCGCGCTATTCGATCCACTCGCTGCAATAAAGCAATTTTATCCGCAGAGGTAAGATCATTAAGCGGATTGACCGCCGAATATAAGCTCGATTTTTCTACAGGTTGATTTACTTGAACTATTTTTGAACCGCCCTGTTCACTGATCGTCATCGCTACCTTGGCCGCTTCTTTTAAATGCGCTAAATCTAAGACATTCGTATAAGCCAAGCCTGTTTTGACACCGCTGACCGCTCGCACGCCTACACCACGATCAATATGATAAGCACTGCTTTTAACGATACTATCTTCCAAACCCCATGATTCGACACAACAATTTTGAAAATAGAGGTCCGCATAATCAAGGTCCAATCGCAGCATCTCATGCAAAATTTCTTGCAGATGAGTCATTTCTAACCCCCTTGGATGGAGCAATTCTCGAGAGGCAATACCAATATATTCTTTCATAAATTTTCTTGCTGTTTAGTGCAACCCCTATCTATAATGACGGTAATGGAGCCTATTATGACCAAAATTAGGGATATCGCAATAGTCATCACAATTTCTATCGCACTTTCAGGCTGTGCATCCATGCAACATAACTCCCCTGCTCTGCTCTCACAAACAACGGTTCATCAAATCAGCAAAAAAAAATATATCCCAACAGAACCGATTTCTGTTGCACTATTAAAAAAGCAAAACATTAAAACACCACATCGTATCATCGGGACAGTGCAAGTCTCCAATTACAATTTGGTCGGCGTCAAACGCCAGCTCGTCAGCATCCATGATCTCATGCAACAAGAAGCCGCCAGCATTGGTGGCAATGCTGTGATCATCATTAAACAAACGGATAAAGAAACAACGGGTGACATCGTTCGATTCATGTCGTAATTGTATCACGATTAAGATCAATCTTTTTATTTAAG
Organism: Gammaproteobacteria bacterium RIFCSPHIGHO2_02_FULL_42_13; assembly: GCA_001801405.1. Lineage (GTDB taxonomy): Bacteria > Pseudomonadota > Gammaproteobacteria > UBA12402 > UBA12402 > O2-02-FULL-42-9. The sequence goes on from MGXQ01000041.1 coordinate 3,490, forward strand.
AACAGCAACAATAATAATCCAGGCACCGACGCCAAAAACGCCCAAACAAAAAACTGCACCCATCCAAAATCATTTGCAACAACACCCGCAACAGGACCAATTAAAACGCGACCAAATGCGGCAACCGCAGTGAACAATGCAAACTGTGTCGCCGTATAACGATGATCACATAAAAACATTAAAAACGCGGTAAATGCAGTGGTTGCCATACCGCCCGTAAAATTCTCTAAGACAATCGCAACCACCATTAATAAATAATTTTTGCCCGCACTCGCCAACCAGATATAAAATAAAATAGCCAACGTTTCCAAAATGCCAAACAATAACAATGCGCGAAATAATTTTAAACGCGGCATCAATAATCCGCCTAAAACTGCGCCGATCAATGTTGCCAGCATCGCACCAAATTTATTAACGGTTCCAACCGTCACTAACCCAAAATGTAGTCCGCGCAATAGAAAAGTTGTCGACAAAGATAAGGCAAACGCTTCACCCAATTTATACAACACCACAAATAATAAAATATAAAAAACACTATCACGCTTAAAAAATTCTTTTAATGGATCAATTAATGCAGCCGACAAAGACAACGGCGGTGTTATTTGTTTTGGCTCAGGAACAAACCAAGTGATGATTCCGTTTGCCAACATAACAAGTGACATCACTAAATAAGTATCGCGCCATCCCATAAAGCTCGCCATAATCAATGCCAATGCTCCTGACACCAATAAAGCCAATCGATAACCTAACACCGACATCGCCGCACCAAATCCACGTTCGTCCTTTGTCAAAATATCTGTCATGTACGCATTGATGCCAATATCTTGTGAAGCAGATAAAAATGCCGTTAACACCGCCAAACAGGCCATCAGTTTCAAATCCACCGCTGGCCGAACCAATGCCATGCCCGCTATACTCAAAACCAAACTCATCTGAAAAATAAAAATCCATCCTCGCCGGCGACCTAAAAATGGCGGAATATAGCGATCCAATAATGGCGCCCACAGAAATTTATAGAGGTAAGGTAATCCAACAAGACTAAAAACTCCGATGGAAATCAAATTAATGTTAGACACAGTCAACCAGGCTTGAAGCGTACCTGCCACCAAAGCTATTGGCAGACCGGACGAGAAACCTTGCAGCAAAACCGCCCACACATGCCAGTTATTAAATTCCCATATTCTATGAAAGGTCTTCATTCTGATCCCTATTTTGATATAATTTCAGCCTCTACGGCAATACCATACCAGAGATCGCTTGTTATGAACATTGGGCTACCGTAGAGAAGTAGAAGATTTTCCTATCCTGGTGTAAACTCAGCTCCGTCTTTGTTTGGTTTAGAGGTTGTTTTATGAAGTTACCTATTGGCTATGACAATTTTCGTGAAATAATTGATCATCAACTTGATTTTGTTGATAAGAGCCTATTCATTAAAGATATTCTCGATGATATAACCACTAAAGTAAGTTTGATTACTCGCCCACGCCGTTTTGGTAAGACGTTAAACCTATCTATGTTACAACATTTTTTGGCGGCTGAAGCTGACCACGAGCCTACGGCGGGCTTGTTCGATAATCTCAAAATTGCGCGTGTAGCTAATGGTGCCTATTTAAAACACCAGGGGCAATATCCGGTTATTGCTTTGACCTTAAAAGATGTTAAACACAGCTCTTTTTCCGATGCACTTAAGGCAATCGCTTTAATTATGCAGAAAACTTTTAATCAATATTATGAACTGTTATCAAGAAGTGAAATATTACCGAATGAGAAAAATGCTTTTCTAAGGATTGTCAACCTGCAAGCTGATCAGATCGAACTTATGCAATCATTGGCTTTTTTAAGTACGTTGATTTTTAAATGTTATGGTAAAAAACCATGGTTGTTGATTGATGAATATGACACGCCGATTCAGTCTGGTTATTTATACAACCATTATGATGAGATGATCGGCTTCATGCGTGGTATGTTTGGCGCCGCTTTAAAAACCAATCCAAACTTCGAGCGTGCCGTGATTACTGGTATTTTACGAGTAGCGAAAGAGAGCTTGTTTTCCGGCTTAAATAATCTTAAAGTCTGTTCCATCCTAGATGAGCGCTATAGTGAATATTTCGGTTTTACTGAAGAAGAGATGACCGCTCTGTTAGAGCAGGCTGATCTTTTGTCGCAGGCGGATGAGATAAAAAAATGGTACAACGGATATCTGTTTGGTAAAACCATTGTTTATAATCCTTGGTCAGTGGCTAATTGTCTTAATGAGGGGGGCAAACTGCGCCCTTATTGGGTTAATACCAGCGATAATCTGTTAGTCAAACAATTATTTGCTGTGGCCGATAATCCCACCAAAATCATGCTCGAATCATTAATCAGAAATGAGCCAGTCGAAACACTGGTTGACGAGTATGTTACTTTCATCAATATGAACATGAGTCCAAGCGCCATTTGGAGTTTGCTTTTGGCAAGTGGCTATTTAAAAGCGATCTCCTGCAGACCGGAAGAAAATCAACTAAAATGTACTTTGTTGCCGCCCAATTACGAAGTGAGTTTAGTTTATCGCTCTATGGTTAAAGAGTGGTTCTTTGACAGAATTGGACATGAGCAATATGCCGAATTTGTCGGCGCCTTGTTGAAAGGAAATATCACCGACTTCACCAAAATGTTGCGTAAATTTTTAGTGGAAACCTTTAGCGTCTTTGATGTCACCGGCACCAATCCAGAAAAGTTTTATCACGGCTTTGTGCTCGGTTTAATCTCCAGTACCAGTGAGACCCATCTTATCAAGTCGAATCGCGAAAGCGGTTATGGTCGCTACGATGTGTTGGTTATGCCGAAAGCAGGCGCAAAAACAACTGTTCCGGGATTAATTTTAGAATTCAAAGTAGCAGAAAAAAATGAAACTCTGCTTGCATCAGCCCAAGAGGCACTCCAACAAATTGAGAAACGCCATTACGAAGCAGAGCTAAAACAGGCGGGAATAAGCAAAATCATCAAAGTTGGTTTGGCATTTTTAGGCAAAGAGGTTGAGGTGGTGTGGGAATAAAAATCCCCTCTGCAAGCAGACGGGGGATTTTTATTTCTTTTATTGATCGCCTGCGCGAAGTAAATTCGCGCAAACGGCGACTAAAGGGGAGATTCGCCTCTCCCCTTTAGAAACCCCATGCGTAAAGTACTCGCGACAAGCCGCGAGGTATTTGCTTCGCAATAAATACGAGAACAAAATGAATAGTCCAATGAGACAATTCTGGAAAAGTGAACATTATGAACATTAGCATTTTTGATCTACTGCAGATCAGTATCGGCCCCTCGAGCTCACACACGATTGGCCCCATGCGTGCGGCCGGGTATTTCATGGAACATTACGAAAAATACCATAAACTCGCGCATGTTCATACAATCACAATCGAATTATTTGGTGCACTCGCGCATACAGGCGAAGGACATGGCACTGTGCCCGCTGTATTATTAGGCCTTGAAGGTCAAACGCCTGAAACCATTACTCCAAAATATTTAAAAAAACGATTTAAAAAAATCACTGAAACACAAACACTCAAGCTTCCTAATCATCACGCTGTTAAATTCGATCTCAAAAAACATTTAGTCTTCAATTATATCGATATATTGCCGAAACATTCTAATGCGTTACGTTTTTCCGTTTATAATAAAGACAAAAAACTACTCACCCAAAAAGTATATTATTCGGTTGGTGGAGGATTTGTTATTGATGGCGCAAAATCAACGCGGCAACAAAACAATGTTATTCTATTCGCGTTGAGTCATCCCTTCGCATCTGCCAAAGAATTATTTCAACAATGTAAAAAACTTAAATGCAGCATTGCAAAAATCATGCTCGACAACGAACAAGCTTGGCGAACAAAAAAAAATATCAAGCATCAATTAGCGCATATTGCTGAAGTCATGGAACAATCGATTGACCGTGGGTGCAGCCGAAAAAACCTGACATTGCCCGGCGGATTAAAAGTCGCACGCCGCGCCCCACTGCTCTATAAAAACTTACCCCAAAAATTACGACGGGTACGCAAACATCCTTCAAAGCTAACCAACTGGGTTCAAATGTGTGCCTTTGCCGTTGCCGAAGAAAATGCT
>MGXQ01000042.1 GCA_001801405.1 Gammaproteobacteria bacterium RIFCSPHIGHO2_02_FULL_42_13
CGGGACATAGACCTTATAGGTCTTGCCGTCGGTCAATTTACCGGTTATCGTATAGTCCTTCTTTACGGCGGTATCGACTTTCTTGTCGATAAGGAGCCTTGTGAAATTGGAGAGGCTCATCTCCTCGGGCTGCTGCTGCAAGTTCATGGGCTCGCGGAAGATGTAGAGCAATACTATGATGAACAGCGCCGACATCATCAGGCGCTGTATTATGAACTGCGCCTGGTTGTTGTTTTTTTTCTTTTTATTTCCGGTTGCCATTAGGTTTTTTCCTTAGAGATTCCGATTATAACAGAAAGCATCCGCAAAAGGCAAGGAAATTTAGACGTAAAAAGGAGGGCAGATCAACTACAATATCGAGGCACCCACAGCACACTAGGAATGCTTACGCCGACGCGGTTCTATAGATAATTGGAAGCTGAAAAGTGGGTTATAGTTGGTACAAATTCCCACTGGGGGCAGTCCAAGTTAAGGATTATCCTCATCGAAGGTAACAAATAGTGCCGGATAATATATCCCTGCCCCTTGTTCATAATCTGTCTGCGTGAATGGATAATCTGAAGAAACTGGGGCAGGGTCAAGAATGTGGTTAGCTTCGGGGAAGTCTGGCTTAAATTCCCAGACGTTATTTCCGTTGAGGTTTATCTTCGTCTGATCAATCTCGACCTCAACCTTATTAGCATCATTTACCGAAAAAGATGTTGTGCTTAAACTAAATAATAATTCATCGCCATCGTGTCCCAAACTAACTTCAGGTGGCCAATTATTTGATGTTTCGTGATAGACCAAGATATTAAAATCCGGGCCATTATTGAGCGGCCATTTATAAGAATTTCCGGTAAATTTGATAGACTTTATTCTCCTGCTACCAATATCGAGATATAAATTAAGCCAAGATTTATAGATCATAGCTTCAGTCGCCCACCAACTTGTATATCCAGCGTCATCTAGCCATGCCCCCGAAACAGCATAGGTATAACCCCCTATGGCATCCGGACGTCCTAAAAAGACGTAGTCACCACCAATCCAGGTTTGCACGTCAGCATTGACGAAGTTGTTATAGGCTGCCTCCTTGACTTGAGACCATGTCTGATATAAGTTGTCGGGCCAATCACCGCCCTCGGCTCCGCCGCTTTTAGATATCACCGCTGAGCCATGGTAAGTAAAATAGACGGCGCAAGAGGCTGTTTTCTGTGCGGCATTTCTAATCTTAAGATAAATCTTGCGGTCACCGGCTAAAACCTTATTTATCTTTACAACAAATTCACCTGGCATTAAATGAAGCTTTAAATCTACAGAAAATCCGTACGGAGTCGGGGATTGCACTGTATAATCTCTCTCTTTTAGGAATTCTTTTCCGAACTCAAGATACGGCCTATAAGCATGAGTGGTGGGATCTTGGAAATCCTGTACTAACAGGTTCGAGGGAGTGCTTCCACCCGCGGTCATCTCTACCACCTCGATGTCAGCGAGAAGATAATCTTTCAGCTTGATTATAGCGTAGTCATTGGTCAATTCCAAATAACGTCTTTCTCCAAAGCGAATGGATTCAATGACAGGGGCATCATCGATGGCTTTAAGGATGATGTCGGGGGTGCCGGGGGTACCGGGGGGATTTCCGGCGTAATCTGTTTCGCCTATAGCAATAGGAATATTAATAATCGGGATATTTAATGTTGAATGAGTGGCTGCTATCACATGAGTGTTAGCCTTAGCCACGATTGCTGTTTGGCTTGCGAGATTCGAAATGCCATCTCCATTATCCCAAAAGTGATTTGGATTAAGGCGGTTGGTGCAACTATAATCATCTATATTAAAATTGTTCCAGCCCATCAAAGACTTAGCTTTGAAACAAATACCTTGTCGAATCCATTCATACTTATTCCCAGCAATTGCGTGGGCATTTCCTACTCCGATATTAGAACCTAAGGTATAAAGATCGGAATCGGAAAGATCGTACTTCAATGGCTTCAGGGGGTCTTCGGGCACAGCCCTAACTACCTTTGCGCCGAATCCAATACCAAAAAACCAGTTGAAGGAATAAGCTTGGAAGGTATGGCTATAGCTATTTGCTGAACTATCATTAATTAGAGTTCCTTTGATTACGCCTTTTTCTGTAACATTTGTTGGAAGGCCATGAAGTAGGGACGACCAGTTAGGACTATCGCTTAATGCAGCTTCAAGTTGGTCGTTGTCTGTACTATCCCTGGTTGAGACATATAAGCCGCTATCGGTTTCAACCCATTTCATAAATTTTAAGTTTCCCGTAATCTTTGATTTTTCTCTTTGCTTTACGTTTAAAAAGGCCCGCTTTCTAAGATAACCGGCTCCCTTAGTTAGAGTATCAAAATTTGCAATATCATCTTTTAAAGCGAGGATTTCCTTTGATAAAAAGTAACCTGCTGCTGCCAATGGACTTCCTTGTTGTGGAGTACCTATGAAGATTATTGCCGCGACTTTATCTTGTATATTATCATGATTATCCACAAGCATTTTTCTCGCTATCAAACCGCCTAAGGAATGACAAAGCAGGATAATTTTGGGAGTTTCGGAGTAAGTATAAATATCTGGTTTATAATAACGACCTCCCGACTCTAGTATTTCCTCTATCCTCGCTTTAAGCAAATCTGCATTAGATCCGAGACTACGCTGTTGGGCATCGTAAAAGAAGAACTCCAGATTTGGCACTTCTTTTAGTAGTCGTAACGATGATATATCTTCATCTGTGAAGATATATTTTGATGTGTTGGGATTAAGTAAAAAATATTTCTTGAGTTCTGTAAATATCCTAGTATTTGGCCAAATATTAGATGGATAATGTTTACTACTTGGAGTGTTAGAAGTTTGTATTCCGCTTACAAAGATAATCGGATAAGGTGTATAGATTTGCGGTTTATCAACAGCAAAGACAGTGTTAACTAATAGAAGAGGCAGTAATAGTAAAATTAACTTCCTTATCATAATTTTCTAATTCCTATGTTTCTTTCCCTCGAGGAGAATTTTTTCATTTTTGCCATCTACATCCTCTATGTAAATAGGACCGTTGCTGAATCCAGTAGATAGCTTCTTCTTGCCATTAGGAGAGATGTTGGTATCGTATTTTACGAAGCCTAAACTTTTTATCCTCTCACTTGAAAAATAATGAGGTATATTCTTAATAAGTTTCTTAGACGTCGGGTCATAAATTAATGTCCTATCCATTACATCCTCTGGGTATGTTGTATGGGCTTTATTGCCATATTTAAGCTTTGCATCGCCTTCTGAATCAGCATAGGTACTTATGATTAGATAGCCATTGGTTGTCCATCCCTTAACTTCGCTTGCTTCACCGCAGACCATATAGTTATTCTGGCCATCGGCATCCATTAACCATGAGGAGAAAACACTGCCAATTATATCTTTATTCTCATCACCGTATCGTTCTTTTGTATAAGCTATCTTTGTGCCATCCGGAGAGACAAATAAATCGGGTATCCTAGTTATTTCTCCGAAGTCTAGAAGCTTCACTAAATTAGTTCCATCTATATTTACTTTGCAAATGCAACGTTCTAGTTTTTCATGTTTACCCAAAAGGAAAAATATAAGTTGTTTACCATCGGGCAAAATGAGTAAATTATATATATCTGGTAAATGGTTTTCTTCTTCAGTGATAAACTTAATTATTACCTTTTTGTCTGAACCATCAGGCCGCATAGACATAATATAACACTCTTGTTTAGCAATATATTCACCTGGCCCTGAGGAGAAATTTAAAAACGTGCTTTTAAAGTGATCTACCTTTTTAATATAAAAAATCCTGCTGCCGTCTTTCGACCAAACAGGAAAAGAATAGCTTATATCGGGTCCGGCAAATAAGCCGGCCTCAGTAAAAGAGGGGATCAAAACAAGTGACAAAACAACAAGAATTGTTTTCTTCACCATCTTTATCTCCTTTTTATTGAAATATAGAATCCGGAATACCTGAGTTGATAATAATGTTGGAGCGGGTTTCGGTTGTCGTATATTCCTGATTTTCAAGGAAATCTTTTACCTTGGTAACCGTCCCGTTCATAACCCAGATATCCCCCATTAAAACGGTTGAGTAAGTAATCTCGGAGAATTCCTTTATATCTTGATCTTTATATTCATCTTCTGTTTTTACAAAGACGCCTTTGGCATAATCAACATAATATCTGGTTGTCTCTTCAAAGCCATCGGTCGAGGTTACGACGGTCTTTAGGACATATATATCGCCTGAGGAGCTTTCGATTGTATCGGTCCTTGTAATATTCGGATCTGTCTCTCCTTCTACAACACTTAAAAATGGTTGGCCGTTTAGTTTTACTGAATCGGATGTCGTTTCAATAATTGATGTTTTTTGTATGGGCGATAGATCCTGCACTTTGGATTTATTTCCTTTCATCCATAGTTTAAACTGTTCTTCTGGATAGGAATTGGGATCATTTGAAGTAACTGTCACATCCGCCATTAAGTCTTGTATTTTATCTTCATTTTGCTTGACCTTAGCCATTATATCATTAAAGGTTAAGGTTGTAGCTGGTGAGGTTGTGATATTAAATGTGACGCTTAAATTAGAATTTGTGGCACTTGTGGCGATAACTTGTGTTGTTTCACTTGGGTTGGCTGAGGCGTTCAAGGTCACCTTTGTCTCGCCATAATAGGTTGTGAGTGCCTGTGTAGCTGATAGCGTTCCTGTGCCTTGGGTTATTTGGAAATTTATGTTTTCATCTGGAATAGGGTTATTGTTTTGATCTGTTAGTTTCACTATTAAGGGCAGGGTTGCGCCCGGAACCGGCGTTACAGAGTTATCGGTTATCTTTGTTAAGTTCGAAGGCGAGCCCGGTTTTGTGTAGACAACGAAGGTTGTCTTTACCAAAGGATTATTGGATACGAAACATTCGACTTTATTTATGACGTTGGAGCTAGAGTCAGTCGTTAAGACGACCTGCGCAATACCATTATTATCTGTAAAGACATAGGATTGGGACAGAGTGCCGTTTCCCTCTCTAATGTTAAATTGAATCTGTTCATTTAACGCTAATTGACTGTTCTTCTCGAGTGTTACCGCTAAGGTTCGGGTTGAGCCGGCAACCGGCTTTGTTTCATCATCTTCATATGCGTTACCTGATATTTCGGTAAATTGATAGTTGGCTAACTGGGGTGACGTTACAAATACTGAGTCCTCAAATAAATTGTCGTTTGCGTCATATCCTTCGGCGGTTATGACTGTGTAGTTTGAATTTAAACTTATGCCTTCAACGGTAAAATTACCCCCATCTATATGGGCTGGTAAGCTACCGATTAAAATATATTTCAAATCTGTGGTATTTGTTCCTATAACATTTATAGGTGATATATTCTGTATTGAGTTATTCAAAGGCGAGGTTATTGTTACCTTCGGGGTTTGCGTATTATAGGTAAAGGTTATCTGTGATTGGCCGAGGTTCCCGGTGGCATCCCATGCTTTTATCGTTATTGTATTCTGGCCTTCGGATAGAGGCGGCCTCGCGATAAAGGTTGAGTTAGATAATTGGGTGTCTATACCATTAACGGTTACCCTTATGGTATCATCTGAGACCCTTCCATAGATTATGTTGCTACGGGTAGTTGAATCCTTATCCGGGGTATAAATACTTATGCTCGGAGGTGTTGTATCGCCTGAATTATCCGGCTGATATGTTACGGTTATAGAGGCAGATGAGGTGTTCCCTGCCAGATCTGTTGCGGCGGCTGTTATTGTGTTCTGTCCTTGGATCAAGGTTAGATTGTTTGCGGTAAAGGCGCTATTTGATACGCTAGCAGGACTGCCGTTTACCGTAACGGTAGCCTGATTGTCGTCTATTGTACCTGAGACGGTTATCGTTTGCGTGGTTGATACAAATCCATTTTGTGGTGAAGTTATTGAGACCAAGGGCGGCGTATTGTCAACCATGAGATTAGTTTTAGGCGAGTCTAATACTGTCATACTTGCCTCATCAAATGGCTCGGGACGTTCCGGGGTCTGTAATATCGAAGCGTATATCTGATGTTGACCGTCAGGGTAGCTGGTGGTATCCCAAATATATTGGTACGGTGCGGTATCGCTCTCTCCTACTAACTTATTATCTATATAGAATTTAACAGACTTTACGCGTGGTATTTGGTCAATTTGAGCTTCTATTGGGACGGTCTTATTTACGAATGTGCCACTTGGGGGGGCGGTTAGCGTGATTAAAACAGGTGGTTTACCAAAGCAAATAGAATTTAAAAGAAAAAATAGAATACTTACAAAAACAGTTTTCTTAATCATAAATAAAGTATACTGTAAAATTGGGAAATTTAAAGGGTAAAAAATTGTTTTTTTAATGGGAATTTTTTGTCCTTGACTCTAAACAACCTTTACTTTTCAATAATCGCTTCCTATAAGAAAGTTTTAGGATATTTATTGTGTTATCGGAAATTTTGACGTCCTCTGACAGGCGAAGGCCGCAAACCCAAATAATCTTTTTCCCGGCTATCACCAACGGAATTGAGTTCCTTAATTCCCTCGGGACCTTCTCATCGACAAAGAAATCCTGCAATTTCTTCTCCTTAGCCATGCCGAGCGGCCTGAACCTGTCGCCCTTCTCCCAGGTCCTTATATAGAGGGGCTCCTTTATCTTCCCAGAATCCATGCACTCGGTGGTCTTTGGTTTACCGCGCTTCGCTCTCGACGCCGTGAACCGCGCATCGAAGGTCAATTTCAGTTCGGGTATAAATGTGGCGCCCGGCACCGGGATCCGCCTCCATACCTTAGGGAGAGTGGCCTCTGCCTTTGTCCCGCCGAAGACTAGGGCATCCCTTGTCCTTGTAACCTTTATCTTGCCTCCGGGGAGCTCCATCGCGCCCCTCTCCGCTTTCATAAGGTCCTCTATATCCTCGATATGGGAGTAATCTATGCCGCGCAGATCGCCCTTTAAAGTTTCGATCGCCTTGCGCAATATGCCCCTCTGCAATCCGGTCCGTTTCTTTTTCAGATCGCGGATAAATATCCTGATCGAGCCGCGTTTTACCTTAGCGCATCTCGCGAATTCTCTGTTAACGATCTCTGCCAGGGTTTCATAATCATAGAAAAAATTTTGCGCGCTTCTTGCCAGAGATTCCTTGATATTCGGATTATACTTCTCTAAAAATTTAATCACTTCATTCCTTATCCTGTTCCTGAAAAACTTCGGCATAAGGTTTGTGGCATCCTGCATGGGTTTAATCCTGAGGCTGCGCAGATAGGCATCCACCTCTTTCCTCCAGACCTCTAGTAAGGGCCTTATGACCAATGTGCCGTTTAACCGGCGCGAAACAGGGATACCGCGTAAACCGCTTAGCCCTGCGCCGCGGATCAAACGCATGAGGACCGTCTCGGCCTGGTCGTCGAAGGTATGGCCCAACGCTATCTTTTTCGCGCGCGCCTCTTTTGCGGCCTCGATCAAAAATCCGTACCTCTTCTCCCGCGCCGCCTCTTCCGGAGAAAGGCCGGTCTCTTTGGCGTATGCCGGGACATCGATCCTCTTATAAACAAGCGGAATATTCAGTCTCTTCGAAAGGGACAAGACGTATTCGTAATCTTTCTTAGTATCTTCGGCAGGACGGAACATATGGTCGAGGTGGGCTATTTTCAATTTAAGGTCATGACTTTGTTTCAGGCCATTTAGCGCCAGCAAGAGCGCGGTCGAATCCGGCCCGCCGGAGACGGCGACGATTACCTTATCGCCTTTCTCTATCAATCCGAATTTTTTTATTGTCTTTCTGACTTTGTCGATCAGCATCCGCTCACTCGTAGACTATATCGCTGAAATAAAAGGTGACGACGCCTGTATTCTGCTTGCTGTCCACCGTCCAACAAAAACCTCCTATGACATTGGACAGGTCCCTGCCGGAGAGGTCGATGACATATTGCCGCCATTGCGTTGATAGCTTGATGCCTTTTATCTCCTTCATGAATGAATCCGGAAAAGCCCCCTTTATTCCTCCAAGCGTAATATTGATAATTTCTTTCCCTGTATCTCCCCTTACCCAGAAAGTAAGTCTCTTATGGCCCGTGAGGTCGAGCCCTTTCTTGCTGCCCC
>MGXQ01000043.1:0-6293 GCA_001801405.1 Gammaproteobacteria bacterium RIFCSPHIGHO2_02_FULL_42_13
ATTCCCCCCACACCCCCCTTCCGCCTCGCCCGATCCGAAGTCCCGCATCAAGTGCGGGATAAACTCCGCTCCCGCCGCCTTGCTCGTTCAGAGCAGAACCAAGCAAAAAAGTTTTCTTTTCCTTTTAGAAGAACAACCAATATCACCCCTTCCCCGTATCAATCCCGCGCTTAACCATAAACTCAACATTGCCTACTGCGTTTACATACTCGATTTTAATTTTTGGATATTTATTCTGAAACACACGAAATACCTCATCCACAAAGCCTTGCCCCACCATTTCAACATCTCTAAAATCAAACTTAACATGCTCGAATTTTTCTAATCCGCGCACAATTCTTTTCGCTTGCGACCGAGAAACAAAACGATCTTCCCCGAATTGACTCAACTTCACGAGAACTTCTGTTTTAGTAAACGATAAATTTTCTTCTCCGCCCTGAAAATTTTTAAATATCTCAACTAAATCTCGTCTAGAATCCCTCGCGATTTTCATATACACACGGGTTCCACAACTTATTTTATCCTCGCTAATTGAAAAATCATTTTCTACATTATCTCTCAAATAACACAACCCATTCGCAGACAATTGAAACACATCAAATATTCGCGAAGTAAAAAAAATACCTTCACCCGTATGATTATTTGGATCAGTGGTTAGTTTGCCTTTCGATAGAGCAAGCATCCCTTCCCTCATATCCTGAAAGTGAAATGCGCGCTGCAATTTTTGAAAAACACCAACACCATTATCAAGTAAATTAATCATCATGTGATGTTTGGACCAACTCTTCTCAACAATAATATCTGTCCCTTCGGAATGCTCTTTGGCATTATTAAACATTTCCGTAAAACCATATTCACAGATATCAAGAATATTTTTAGGCAACTTCTGAAAAGGCGTTTTAAAATACTGACTCCATACATCAGCTTCCTCAAGACCAGACGCAATTTTAAATCGCAGCACTCTCTCCAAAGCCGTATTTAAAAAATATTCGACCCCACGTTTCTCACCCGTCTGCACCACTTGATTTTGTTTCACCAATTTTTGAAGATGACGATAAATCGTCATACGAGCCACATTGAACTTCATGGCCGCAAATGTCACAACATCTTGAGAATGACGCGGAATCTCTTTTAACAAAAATGATCGAATCTCGCTGCTCCTTGCCATATAAACCTCGGGTACATTCAACACCCTTACTATAGCACAGTTTATAACATGTTACAAACCTCTTTATAACATGTTATAAACTTTTTAAGCCGTCGGCGACACGAAACCATTTGCCACAATAGAGTCTATGGCTGGTCAAAATGTTATAAATTCCTTTCTAAACAAATATCGATCTACAATGCAACTGGCTCGCTGCGCGATGTAAATCTTTCACTTCTGCTTGCGGCAATTGGCGAATGGTATTATGCCGAATTTCACGGGACTTTGTAGTATTATTTGATATAAGATATCATGCTATTATTTCAACAAATTACTGCATACAATCACAGAAGGTTTTACTATGAATAAATTAACAACCTCCAAACAAGATAAACTTTTTCAAGAAATAGCCACGCTTATTGAAAGCTCCAAAAAGAACGTAATCTCAACCATTAATCGCGAGATGGTTATTCTTTATTGGAATGTCGGCATATCATTAATACCGATATCATCAAAAATAACCGAGCTGATTATGGCAAACAGGTGGTCAAGGAATTAAGCAAGCAGTTGACATTACATTATGGGAAGGGCTTTAATGAAACAAATTTGCGTAATTTTATTAAATTTGTGCAGGTGTTTCCGACGAGCGAGATTCCTCACTCACTGAGTGAGAAATTAACATGGACTCATATTCGTAATCTGATTTATATAGAAGATGCCTTAAAAAGGAACTTTTATTTTGAACTTTGCGCTTATGAACGATGGTCGGTACGAACTTTACAAGAAAGGATAAACAGCATGCTTTTTGAAAGAACTGCTATTTCAAAAAAACCAGAACAAACCATCAAAAACGACTTGCAAAGTCTTCGCGATAAAAAGGAACTTTCCCTAGATTTAACGTTTAAAGATCCGTATGTGCTAGATTTTTTAGAGCTGCATGACACTTACAGCGAAAAAGATTTAGAAAATGCGATTTTATATAAAATGAAAGAATTTTTGGTTGAAATGGGTTCGGATTTTGCCTTTATGGGGCAACAAAAACGCATCACCATTGACCATGAAGATTTCTATATTGATCTTTTGTTTTACCACAGAACATGGAAAAGATTGGTCGTCATTGAATTAAAACTTGGAAAATTTCAAGCCGCATATAAAGGCCAAATGGAACTTTATTTGCGTTGGCTAGAAAAATATGAAATGCGAGAAGGTGAAAACAAACCAATGGGTCTCGTTTTATGTGCTGAAAAGAACAAAGAGCAAGTAGAATTGCTGGTGCTGAATAATGATCAAATCGAAGTGGCTGAATACAAAACCAAAATTCCGGATCGCAAATTATTTGCCAGCACGCTGCATAAAGCGATACTAGAAGCTAAAAAAGAATTTAAGGATATAGCGAATATCAATGAGGCTGTGAAATGATGAAGCACTCACGTTATCAATCTCTTTTCCGGCAAAATAGCGCGCCAAAAGCTCAACAGGGGTACGCCTGAAAATAAGCCTGATCCGACATAAAACCATTTATCACAATGGAATATATGGCAGATCAAAATGTTATAAACTCCTGTCTAACCAAATCTCGATCTATACAACTGGCTCGCTGCGCAATGTAAATCTTTCACTTCTGCTTGCGGCAATTGGCGAACCGCTTCCCACAACTTTCTTGTCAAAATATAAACTGCCATACGATGATCCTGTGTCGTCTCCACCGGCTCCTTGCCCAAAGCATCATGGAACAACGAAATGGTTGCCACAATCGCAACAACACCACCCGGATATTTTAGTACACCACTCACACTATCCAACATTTCTTTTCCATAAGCAGCGACAGGCACAGCTGTAGCAAGATGACGTACGGGTTTAAATTTATCTTGTGGCACTTTTAATTGAAATCGAGTTTGATCGTCCCACCCTCTTGATAACTTACGCATGGCATAGCTCCACAAAAGCGACACCGTACCCACACAAGCAACCGCAACGGTATCTGCTACAGCTTCTGCCCCCCATCCATCTTCTGGCGCTCCCAAATCAACCAACCCGTCACGTACCAACGCACGAACCGGCGGAATTAATAATGGCGCCGGGCCAAATATACCAATCGCCGTGCTCACGCCACTTCTCATTTTTTCCAACCATGCAGCCTTTCTGTCGACTACATCAGGCTTTTTCTCCTCTCTCAAATCATCTTCTTTAAGACTATCATGCAACAACCGATTCACAATCGCCAGCATGTTGCCTTGCGGCAAAAAACAAGATGCATATATTTGCTGAACTTCCGTTTCTTCTGCCGACAAAATCTTTTCTTGCATCCTCGCCAAACGCCACAACAAATCAATTCTCTCCGAACAATCCCGCGCACTTGGCATGGACATGGCGCCTTTGAAAGCAAAAGCTGAAAAATAAATAATCGGCACACGCAATAAATAAGCAGGAATCATGATCATCCCTGAAATACTATCATCACCCGCAATTAATGCCGCCCGATGCGTCAACCCTGCAAACGCAAAACTAGTGACCAATGCCGCAATCCATGCTTTTACATTAAATCGTTCTTTAAAAAGAAAATCCACCCCGCGCATTGAATAACGCAATGCTAAAACCCAATCAGCAACCGCGGCGACACCGGCAAAAAAATATTTAAATATATCCGTCAAAGCAAGAACATCACCGCTTGCCCATTCACCTAAATCTGCTCCCACGCTCCACGCCGTATATCCATTTGCCAACGCCAACAAATACATTAAATAATACACGCCACTATGCAAATAAGCGCGCTGATCCTGCTGATCTGGCTCAATAATCCGACTTCGCTGTTCTAACAACCTCAACACAGAATGATAGGAACGAGAGGGGGAAAGCAATGCTTGCCTCTCTTCATCTTGCCCCTTCTCTACCACACACCCCGCCTCGTTCCACTTTGCCATAATTCACCTCTGTTTGTTTAAAAACACTAAAGATATGTCGTCGTATAAAAATCTCAAAGGAGATCTCTATGCCAAAGAACATATCGTCCCAATATTTTATCTATCTTTTCCGTGGATTTGAGTGGCTGATAAAGCCTAGATTAAAGCATCTCATCATTATCACATTGACTATTAGCATCATTTTTTTGTTCCTTCTTCTGTTATTGGCCGTTAGGTTAATCTGAGGCGGTATCTTATCAATCTTTTGCCGCATTGGCTAACCTGTTTCAAGCAATCGCTACAACGCTTCCATCAAGAATAAGGCAATGCGCAACATTGATGTATGTCGAAGATGCTGTATAATTTACTACGTCTCTTACCCCTATAGGACAAAAATATGACTAATAAAAATTCTAAAAAGCAAAATCTAACCGACATGCTAAATAACCTCGACGCCATTGTTGAACAAATGGAATCCGAGCAACTTGACTTAGAAAAATCTTTAGCATTATTTGAAAAAGGCATCTCAATTATTAAAGATTGTCAAAAATCATTAACGCAAGCGGAACAAAAAGTAAAATTGCTCACGAACGATAAATTAAAAGACTTTGAACCGGAAGAATAATTTGTGAACTTTAATGTTAGGCTGAAACAATATCAAAATCGCATTCAGTCCGTTCTAAAAACACAATTACCCTATGCAAAAAACAACCTATTACATGAGGCCATACGTTATTCGGTTTTAAATGGCGGTAAACGATTGCGCCCTATCTTAGTTTATCTAACCGGCGAAACATTTAACACTTCATTAGACGCTCTCGACACACCTGCTTTTGCGATTGAACTCATTCATTGTTATTCATTAATTCACGATGATTTACCCTCCATGGATAATGATGATATGCGTCGTGGCAAACCCACCTGTCATAAAAAATTTAATGAAGCCATTGCCGTTTTAGCGGGTGACGCGCTACAGGCGCTTGCATTTCAAAAATTATCACAAGCCAACCCTTTATTTAACACTTCTCAACAATGTAAAATGCAGTTCACACTTGCACGAGCAAACTTAGAAATGGTAGAAGGTCAAACTATTGATATCACAACGAACACTGACATAACCCCCGATCAGTTACTCGGCATGTATCAAAAAAAAACGGGCGCACTCTTTGAAGCAAGCATTGCATTAGGTGCGATTGCGGCAAACTGTCAAGACGAAACTATTTTCAATCAATTAATTAATTTTGCAACATGTCTTGGCGTTGCCTTTCAAATTCAAGATGATGTTTTCGATCATGCATCTGAAACCGTTTCCACTTATACGCAGCTCGTTGGCTTAAAAACTGCTCAAGAAAAAATCGATGAGCTCTTTGAACAAGCTACGCAATTTTTAACCAATATGCAGCTATGCGTCTCACCGCTCGCTGAATTAACGAGATATATCACCGCACGCAAACATTAAAATTTGGCTATAGATATGCTAATCTACTTTCATCAGATAATTACATCGGGAGGATGATATGAAAAAGACGCTTGGTTTTGTCTCCATCGCATTATGCAGTCTGTCAATAACGGGTTATGCTGTGACTACTCAAACAACGACCACACAAACAACGACCACACAGCCTGCAACATCAACAACGGCCAACACAAGCGGACTCAATTTGGGTTTTGTTGTAACGGGAAGCACCGCACAATTAAAATCATTGGCAGGGAAATCCGGTTATTACACCATCACACTATCTGATGTATCACCTTACATCACTTATTTTTCAGAAAGACCAAATCGCAAAGAAGGTGTTGCCACCATGCAAAATTTTGTCAGCGCCTGGTCAGTGGGTTCTAATAGCTTTAAAGACAATCCGCCCAACGGCATACTCACCGGCGCCATGGTCAACCAAAACACTAACAAAAGCAGTCTCTATCAAATATTGATACTCGAATCGCCACAATACAACGCGCAAACTTCAACGCTTACATTTACGGCGCGGCCGCTCGGAACAAGCGCATTACCTTACAGCTCACTACAATATACATCGGCGATTTTACATATAAATTGATGCGCCCGTGCGTCATCCCCGAAAATGCTTTTCCGCCGAAACAATAGCGAGGGAGGTTTGGCTAAATAAAATGTAGGTTGGTGCTGAGCGAAACAGGAATAATTTGTTGGGCCTACGCTTGCTTTGTCATCCCCGAAAATGCGCAGCATTTGTCGGGGATCCATTCCTAAATGAACATCTATCTTGTTA
>MGXQ01000043.1:6311-9890 GCA_001801405.1 Gammaproteobacteria bacterium RIFCSPHIGHO2_02_FULL_42_13
TCTTGTTATATGTTTTAATCTTTGACTTAGCAACCTATGGATCCCCGGCTATTTTGCTTCGCAAAATCCCGGGGATGACAGCATGACTTGACGCGCCCGCGTCACAAGACGCGTCAATGATAACATCACACCCGCCCATAATCCTCCGCACTCTCAATCCACCGATGTTCGAGCAGCGGAATAATCGATGCGTGATGACGAATAATTTCTAACGATACTTCTTGGACTTTCGGCAACAGATATTGATCGCGCACGATATTCGCAATGCGCATACCGACAATACCCGCTTGCTTTGTTCCTAACACTTCGCCGGGGCCACGGATTTCTAAATCTTTTTGCGCAATCACAAAACCATCGCAACTTTTTCGCATAATCGATAACCGCTTGCTTGCGCCTTCCGATAGCGGCTGTTGATAGAGCAAGACGCAATAACTTCCAACTGATCCGCGGCCAATGCGTCCGCGCAACTGATGTAACTGCGCCAACCCCAAACGCTCTGCATTTTCGACCACCATCAAACTGGCATTCGGCACATCGACACCGACTTCAATAACCGTTGTCGCCACCAGCAAATCATATTGTTTCGCCTTAAAATCCTGCATAATTTTATCTTTTTCCGCCGACTTCATGCGACCATGAATCAAAGCAACATGACATTCCGGCAACAGTTGTTTTAAACTTTCGGCGGTTTTTTCTGCTGCCTGACATTGCAAGATTTCAGATTCTTCAATCAACGTGCACACCCAATACACCTGGCGCTTTTCATGACACGCCTGTCGAATACGTGCAATAACATCATTGCGTCGATTGTTTGATAACACCGTTGTCGTCACCAGTTTGCGCCCCGGCGGCAATTCATCAATGATCGAATGATCTAAATCCGCATACGCCGACATCGCCAAGGTACGAGGAATCGGTGTTGCGGTCATGATGAGTTGATGCGGATATTGATTATCGTGATATCCTTTTTCGCGCAACGCCAAACGCTGATGCACACCGAAACGATGCTGCTCATCCACGACCATTAATGCTAGCCGCTTAAATTCAACACCCTCTTGAAACAATGCGTGCGTGCCAATAATTACTTGCGCTTCGCCATTTTCAATAATCGCTAACGTTTCTCGCCTTTCTTTTGCCTTTAATTGACCCGACAACCACGCCACCTTAATATCGAGCGGCTCCAACCATTGTTTAAAATTCTTGAGATGCTGCTCGGCCAACAATTCCGTCGGCGCCATCACAACTGCTTGACACCCATTCGACACGGCATGCAAGACGGCTAGCGCTGAAACCACTGTTTTTCCAGAGCCAACGTCACCTTGAAGCAACCGCATCATCGGATGGGTTTGCAATAAATCATCGGCAATTTCTTGATAAACACGCTGCTGAGCAGCCGTTAATTGAAACGGTAACTGCTGTAAAAATTTCTTGATGAGCGCGCCCTCGGCCGATAAAACAACGGCCGAATGTTTTTTGGCATTCTCACGCAATTTGCGCAAACTCAAATAATGCGCTAATAATTCTTCAAAAATCAAACGCGCCTGAAAGGGATGTTTACCATCTATCAACAGTTGAATCGGCGCGTCAGGCGGCGGCCGATGTAAATATAACAATGTTTCTTTTAGAGTTGAAAATTTGAATTTCTGCAAAAGATTCGGCGGCAATAATTCTTGCATCCCGCGATCAATCCACTGCAATGCTTGAGATTGAAGTCTGCGCCAACTGTATTGCGAAATACCTTCGGTTGTCGGATACACGGGCGTTAAATATTCTTCGACCGATGCCGGTTGATCATCCAAAATACCCACATATTCTGGATGGATCATTTCGTATCCATTTTTACCAAAACGCACTTCGCCAAAACAACGAAGTCGAAATCCAGTTTTTAAATTATTATATTGCGACCGATTAAAATGAAAAAATCGAATCGTTAAAAAACCGCTGCCATCAGATAGCAAACAAATCAGCTGTCGCCGCCCTTGAAACAAGACATCGGAAGATTTCACTTTCGCCTCAATCGCCACCACTTGACCGGGTCGAATACACCGCAATGGCACAATTCGCGTACGGTCTTGATATGCGCGCGGCAAATGAAACAGTAAATCTTGGATCGTTTCAATACCCAGCTTTTGAAGTTTTGCTTGCAAACTCGACCCAACGCCCTTCAAAATCGTGCACGGCATCTTGGCCAACGAAGTCGATGTAGTAATGTCCATAAATCAGCCGCTCATATGAGAATTCTATTGTCTCATTTATTTGACAGAACGACCAGCGATGAGTACATTGCTTATAGTAAAGCCGGGGTGGTGGAATTGGGTGAAGCAACGCTGAACGCCCAAACAGGAAGTCATGCGACGAATAGGAGCATGACGAGTTTGGGCCGGATGAAGGTCATCAACAACGTGATATTATCTGACGCCATGGATGGCGAGTGTTGCACAAGAACAAAGCCGGGGTGGTGGAATTGGTAGACACGCAAGTTTCAGGTACTTGTGGGGGAAACCCTGTGGAGGTTCGAGTCCTCTCCTCGGCACCAAAGATTATCAGAGTACTCATAAAATATATGGTTATTGTTTTAAATAACAAAAATTTTTGCATCAAAAACAACTTCATGCTACCATTGCGCACAGTGTGTTTCTTGCAGATTAAAAATAAATTTTAATAAGATTATTATAAAATAAGTCGGTAGAAAAAACTGAATTAGCCAGCGTAGCCATTTTCCAGATGGGGATAAATCAGATGCCTAAAATTTTTTCATTAGCAAGAACTATGCGCCAAGTGGGGCAGGGATTGATTGGAAATTCAGTGGCTTCCTTATTTCCTCGTACTGGAGTATTACCACCCATTCGCATGGCCTCACAGGCACAAGTGTACGTAAGGCCTGGGGTCACACCCTGTCTAGAACCGGAAAGATTTTTTAACCGCAATCGTGAGTGCAAAGATGTGGAAGCTATTCTTAATCAAGACCCACAGATCTCGGTATTTTTAGGTCCGCCAAACTCTGGAAAAACGACGTTATTAAGACATGTTTTGTCACAAATGGCTGCCAAGAAACGTCCGATTTTGCACATTGATCTTCGAAACGTAAGCTTTAATACGCCTGAGGGGGTATATAGGATTTTTGCGGAGGAGTCATTAGGGTTGTTGCAACGCATCCATGCTATGTTACCTGAGACTTCAATAAAAGTGGATGGTAGCTCCATATTCGGTATTGGTCCTGATTTTGAAGTGACATTAGCAAAAAAAGCTATAGAGACCGAAGCTGCTAAGGAACGCAATAGTGCTGACAAGTTAAATGTTGTTTTTGAGGTGATTAGCCGCGCATTGCCCCAAAAAACTTTATTTGGTTTTAAAACCAATCCTGTTTTATTTATTGATGAAGCTAATGAATTAAAAGCGCTGTTGAAACACCCAGATGGGCAGGACGTATTGAGAAACTTATTTAAATGGTTTGTGGGAAAAACCAAACAAGAAGCCCGTTTTCATGTTATTTTAGGTAGCAGTAGCAGTTTTTTTCATTTATGGTTGTCACGTTTTGTAAACCAAGATCACTACAAAAGTTATGTGATTGGTAATCTT
>MGXQ01000043.1:9906-10714 GCA_001801405.1 Gammaproteobacteria bacterium RIFCSPHIGHO2_02_FULL_42_13
GGTAATATGATGCATATGAAACAACTTGCTTTACAATGGACATTAAATAAAGGGCATTTGCGCCGCGAAGGATTTGATTTAGTTATAGGAGCCTTAGAGCGATTACGACGAGCCTGCCGACCAGAATATTTTACAGAGTCTTTAGCTAGGCATTATCAAAGTCCTGATTCAAGGGAACCAGAACCGAAGTGGTCAAAGGATCAGTTGCTAGAAGTGCTGCAACAGCTCGTACATACCCAAGAAGGTTTTTTAATCCGTGATGAACTTTGCCAAAAAATTAAACAAAGCGTGATTGACTCAATGATTGAACACCATCTGTTGCATTTAAGGCCGCGTAAAGAGTTTAGCTATGATCTTCCATCTGCACCGGATAATAATGCGATTGTAACTCCCGTGAGCCAAGCCGACTTATATGCCATGAGGTTGCTATTACAGGAATATGGAAAACTGCCAAAGCCAACGAATGAGTCAAAAGAATCTGGAACAGCACAGAATAGCTCAACGTCTGCCATGAGACCTTGAGTTTTGAAAAAATTAAAGCAAGCGTAGTTGCTATCTAAATGTAATAAAGGAATGGACAACATGATCGAAATTTTATTAATCGCCAGCGTTATAATTAATATTGTAATTTTTATTCTATTTTTTCGAAAACACAAGGTTTATAGCAACTCAAACTCGCTATCATCGGACATGATTTTAGCACAATTACCGGGGCATATTTATTGGAAAGATAAAAACGGAATAATGCTCGGCTGCAATGAGCAAAACTGGAAAGACTGGGGATTTCAATCACTTTCAGAATTTATTG
>MGXQ01000044.1:0-9130 GCA_001801405.1 Gammaproteobacteria bacterium RIFCSPHIGHO2_02_FULL_42_13
TTCTATGATTACGTCGACGCTCGAAGCGGTGAATGATGGCGGATTGGATACGCAGCGTTTTGAAAACATTTCCATGGCAGATTGCGTGACGACGGCGATAGGCATGTATGGTTATAAAACGTCGGAAGATAAAGAAAAAGTGCACGTTCAATCCGATCAAGATTTTATGTTTTGGGGCAAAAAAGAAGTGATGATGAACACGCTGTTTAACTTGATGAAAAATTCTTTTCATTTTATTGCCGAAGCGCAAAAGGGAGAGATCACGATTTGGCTAGAATCTTCGGGTGACCAGAATTACGTGCATTTTAAAGATACGGGACCCGGGATGTCGGCGGACGTGTTACAGCATTTGTTTGAACCCTTTTTCACGCATCGCGAAGGTGGTACAGGATTGGGGTTAAATTTTTGTAAAAAAGCGATGGACGCTTTTAAGGGAGAAATTCGTTGTGATTCAAAAGAAGGCGAATATACAGAGTTTGTGATGCGGTTTCCAAGTGTTTCTTGAAACAAGTCGATCTCAACGGAGAGGACGCGAGACGCTATTTTGCAGCAGCGTGAGCGCTGGGCACTTGATTGCAAAACAGAATACGCTATACTCAAGAAATTCTTAATCAGAGGCGAGATACTTCACCATGCATAAAAAACGTTCAATCATCGCGCTTTCAATTTTATTGAGCGGCTGTTCCTATTTTCATATTTACCATCCCGATATTCAGCAAGGCAATATACTCGAGCAAAAACAAGTCGCACAAATCAAACCCGGCATGAGCGAATATGCTGTACAGCATATTTTAGGCCAGCCAGTCTTAACTGACGTATTTACAAAAAATCAAATCATTTACATTTATACCATGAAGCCAAATCACGAAAAAATGACGCAGAAAAAATTAATGCTAACGTTCAGTAACGGTAAATTGGTCAAAATAGAAAAAAACGAAATCTAATCGCTTTTGATTAGTAATGTTGATATATCGATATGCTCGACCAACCATCTGAATCGCAACAATAGAATAATCGCGCCACACGCCACGCCCGTTACAAGACCCAACCACAATCCCACGCCCTCTAAATGCAATACAAAAGCAAGTATATAAGCCGCCGGCAACGCAATCAACCAAAACACGACAAAACTAACATACATCGAAAATCGCGTATCTTTTAGCCCGCGCAATGCACCGACCGCAATAAAACGAAAATTATCAAGCAACTGTGCAATGCCTGCCACGCTCAAAAACAGTATTGCATAATGCATCAATTGCACGCGATAGGGATTGCCAGGGTCAATATCGATGCCAATTAATTGCTGCGGATCAATAAAATACATCAGCGAAAAACCAACAACCAACACGAACCCAATCCCCATATTCACATAAGCCGACAACGTAATCGTCGATTTATCACCGCGCCCCACCGCTTGCCCTACGCGCACCGTCGCTGCCTGCGCAATCGAAAAAACGATCATCATGCCCAATATCCAAAATTGTCGTGCAATTTGGTACGCGGCCAATTGGCTGCTACCAAAATGTCCCATTAAAAACGTGATCACCGACATCAGTGCAACTTCAATGGTGTTCGTCACACTAATCGGCCAACCGATGCGAAACAATTCTTTAAAAAATTTTACATTAATATGCCAGCATCGCGAAAAAATATGGTAGTCACGTGAATATTTCGAGAAACCAATAAATAAAGCAATAAAGATGGCCGCCACAACAAACACCGCCGCAAAACCATAGCCAAGACCCGCAATACCATAAACGGGCAGCCCAAATTTACCAAATACAAATGCATATGTGCTTAAAATTTCAAAGGGAACCTGCAGCAAGCTAATACCTAAAACTAATCTCGTTCTCGATATGCCGATTAAAAACTGCTCCATAATTACTAAAAAGCTCAACGGTAAAAAACACCAAGACAGCGCATCTAAATATTGTGTCGCCAATACGATGACATGATGATTTTGATCCGCTAATGATAAAATCCGGGGTAAAACACGCATCAATATAAACGCCGGCACACTCAAAATAATCGCCATCAAAAAGCCTTGCACAACCGATAATCGCACGCCTTCAATATCGTTCGCGCCATAACTCTGCGCCACTAAAATGCCCACCGCCGCGAACATACCAAATAAAAATACGAGCAACACAATATAGATCGCAAAACCCAACGCACCGGCGGCCAAATAATCACGACCCAAACGTGCCACCATCAAGGTTGCCACAAAACCACTGGATGATTGCACTAAATTCGAGACGATCAACGGCAGTGATAAACTCAATGATTGATAAATTTCAGCAAAAATAGGAGACTTTAAAACTTGTTGGCTCACATCACACCTCTAATAAAAAATGAACAACAAAAACAAATCGTGCATTTCAATTCAAGAATCAGACCGATTTGCTTTTCTAATGAGGAGTAATGTCTTCATGGTTGCACCAAAAGTTCTTATTCAAAAGAGAGCCCAGTATAATACGCTTAAATATTGAACGCAATAAGTAGCCAACTATTATTGCGAAAATCATTGCAATCTGTACCATATAGTTATGAAAAAGCAAAAAACAGACACCAGACCAACGATAGCGCTCAATAAAAAGGTTAAACATGACTATTTTATCGATCAGCGCTTCGAAGCGGGTATTGTTCTAGAAGGATGGGAAGCCAAAAGTTTGCGTGCTGGCCGTGCACAGCTGACGGGCGCTTATGTGCTCATCAAAAATAATGAAATTTGGCTGATCGGCACCACCATCACGCCACTACCAACTGCTTCAACGCATCTTCACGCCGATCCGATACGCACACGCAAGTTACTTCTCAACAAAATCGAAATTAAAAAACTCATCGGTAACGCCGAACGCAAAGGCTACACGCTAGTCCCGCTCGCCCTGTATTGGAAACGCAACAAGGTTAAATGCGAAATCGCCCTCGTCCACGGTAAAAAACTCTACGACAAGCGCGAAACCATCAAAAAACGCGATTTTGATCGCCAAAAATCTCAAATTCTCAAGCAAAATAATCGTTGAAGCTCTGAGCTGCTCTAACGTTCGTCATACCGGCGAAAGAAACGTAGCCTGTATGGAGCGAAGCGGAATACAGGAATATTAAAGCCGGTATCCAGTTCGGATTGCAACAGCCCCATTAGAGCAGCTCAGAGCTGCTCTAACGCAAGCCCAGCCTGGATTAGAGGGGTGAGTAGACTAGGGCTGAAATGCCCTGGTCTACTCCACCGCCCTGTGCAATAAATGCCATGATTAATACAAGCTACCATTTTAGCGGAAATTACGATGACAATCATGCGATATTAACCCATATATAATTAAAACGCTTTACAATATACCGAACATAGGCTATAAAATACATTAATCTAAAAATAAAAACCATATATGGGTTAAAATTAAATTTTTGATCTAAAGAAGACTGCAATATGATCAATAATTGCATAGAAATATGGGTACATGATTTTATGAAATTTAATATACCTAAGGTTCTTTTGGTGGAAGATAATGTAATCATTCAAAAAGCTCACGACGCATTTTTGCGAGAATTAAATTGTCAGGTAGATATTGCTTCAACCGGACTTCAGGCGCTTTCTTTATACGAGAGTAATCATTATGACATAGTTTTATTAGATATTGATTTGCCGGATATGAAAGGAACTGCGGTATCTAAAAATATACGTTATTTAAACGATAAGCAACATATTCCTATTATCGCCGTGACCGCTTTAAAGAATTCAACACAACAATTTTATAAAAAAGTGGGAATAAACGCAGTTATTCATAAACCGATTAATTTAAAAATGTTAAAGCAAGTGCTTTCAAAATGGCTGTAAATTTAAGAGGAGAAAAAAGATTTGGTCAATTTGGTATAGTAAGTCGAGCAAAAAAGCGATGATTTATGTTATTAAATAGAATAATGACTCAAAAAATAAAGGATGCCAGGCAGGATATTCCGAGAGATCTTGCGGAAATTCAGCTTAATCAAAATATATGCGTATTCCTGCGAAAGTTGCAGCCAAAGTCAGATCACCAATGCTTTCATGCCACGGATTGACGGGTAATTGGCTCGTGATAATGGTCGATCGAGTATGATGTCGGTCATCTAAAATTTCTAATACTCATCGAGCAATGCCCCTAATCCCCAATCATCCTAAGATCAATAAATCTGTTTTTGACAATTTATTCACAAAATTTGCATATCTGCCATCACCTTTGGCGATCAGCAGCGTCTGGAATAACCTGGATAAGCGTAAATACAGCGCACTTCTACGAGTTTGCTCTTATAAATCAATCAGTTATGGTGAATTGTAAACAGCCGCTAATTGAGATTATAATAAACACATGTCTTGTGCCAGAGGGGTAAAGAAATTATGATGATAAGTTATTGGTTCTATGATTACATCGTGAATCAAAAAAAAAGGTACTTTTGTGGAATTTAAAGTAAAAAAATTTCAAGAAAATTTGATTAAACTTATGTCTATACATAATATATCGGGACACGAACTGCATAGGAATACTGGCATACCCACTAGCACTATTCAACGGTTATGTACCGAAAAACGCCCCAATCCAACGATCTCAACACTTAAGCCAATAGCCGATTTCTTTTCCATTTCACTAAATCAACTTATTGGAGACACGCCTTTACCAAATGAATATACAATTGGAATAAGTTTTCAGAAACATGAAACATGGAAAAATATACTTATTATAACATGGGAAGAAGCACTTAATTGGTTATCTGGAAATATAAATATCACTAATAAACCTGTGGTCTCTACTGACATAGATGTAGGAAAAAATGTTTTTGCTTTAGAAATTCCTAATAATGATTGGGTTGGATTTAGAAAAGGATCAATTCTTATCGTTGATCCCGATGTTGCGCCAATGGATCGTGGTTTTGTGATATCAACCAAAAAGGGCTTAGATTCGACTACCATGAAAAAATATTTAATATACGATGGTGAAGTCTATCTTGAACCTTTAAATAAAATATTTAAAACTGTTGATCTTTCAAATGACTTTATTATTTTAGGAACCGTGATACAACTAAAGTTGGATTTTAATAAAGAAAACTGTATATAGTCCGTATTTCCTGAGTAATCTCTTTTCTTTTAAAGTAAGAAATCTCCGCTGCTTGCAGCGGAGACAAGCAAGCGTAGCCTGGGTGAAGCGAAGCGAAACCCAGGATGAAAGCCCTGGGTTTCACTCGCTTTGCTCGTTCCACCCAGGCTACGTTACTAATTAACCAAGAATTTTTAAATATTCATGTAAATTGGCTCGAGTTAACGGTGCTTTTGTTCTGCCTTCAATCAATCTTTGTTTATAGGTTAATAATGCACGCTTGGCTTCATCAGACAGGGAAACCTCAGACCCCTCTAAAGAAACCTCAAGAGATCCTTCTTTGAATCCATAGGAATAATTGCCTCCAACAAATTCACCTTTCATAGCAGATTTAATCGCTTCAAAAACAGCCAAATCCATGTGCTTGTAAGTGCTGGCAACAATGAATTTTGGGTGTAAATGGTTTTGGTTTAACCCCTCACCAATAGCATATATTTCTTTTTTACCAACCGCATCAAGAATGCCCAGGCCTGCTCCGCCAGCTACTTGATAGATAATATCAGCTCCTTTGTTAATTTGAGACAAGGCAATTTGCTTTCCCCTATCTCGATCCAGAAAGTTGCCAACAATATCGACCAACACATTTACATCATTGGCAACAGTTTTTGCACCAGCTTCATATGAAAAGGCATATCGCGTCAAGTGAGGTGCATCCATTCCTAAAATAATCCCAATTGTTTTGTCCTTGTTAATGCCCTTCAAACTTGGTTGTTGAGTTACATGCGCCGCTAATATGCCAGCTAAAAAGGCATTTTCCTCTTCACGAAACAACACTCCCTTAACATTTGGTTCTGTAGAAGCAGCATCGATTAACATAAAATTCTGATCTGGAAACTTTCTTGCTGTTGAATTTAATATTTTATCCTGATAAAAACCTAGTCCAATGATAAGAGTATACTTTTTCATAGCTGCCGCAGAAGTATAAGTATCTTCGGTTAAATCGCCAATCTCATTGAGCTCTACTAAATCAATACCAACTCCCAATTCTTTGAGCGCTCGTCGCACGCCGGCAAATCCGGCGTCATTAAAGCTACGATCGCCCAATCCGCCTTCTCCAGTAATCAATAGCACCTTGGCCTCTGGTTGTGTCATATCAGTTACCTCCCTGTTTTAACAAGATAGTTGTTTCATGCATCGATCCTACAATTCCAATTCGCATGGTTTTTTCCTCCTCTTTGAAAAATATTTTATACATGAGTAATTCTGCACAAAATCAAAACAACAAGCAAATCTTATTGCGAAGCAAATACCTCGCGGCTTGCCGCGAGTACTTTCCGCATGGGGTTTCTAAAGGGGAGAGGCGAATCTCCCCTTTAGTCGCCGTTTGCGCGAATTTACTTCGCGCAGGCGATCAATAATAAAAATATCCCGTCTGCTTTTGCAGCGGGGATTTTTATCGTAGCGCATAAAACCCTGGGCGTAAGCCCAGGGCTGTAGCGCTCCCCGAATCCTTGAACATCAAGGACAGGAGGATTCGGGGTAAGCGCAGCTTGTCCTCGACCTTTAGGTCGACCGGATACCCTGGGCGTAAGCCCAGGGTTGTTCACTGGAAAGCTATCTTAATAACAAGATATTTTACCATCATAAATTGACTAATGGCCTCTTTTTTGCTGATATATTGTAGTAAATAATGTAGCATATTTTTAGTTTGCGAAACATTACTTTATAACTAAAAACGGGTTAAAGAAAACGGCCATTAAAAGAGTATTTTATTATGTTCATTAAATGGCTATCATTTATTTTCTTATTTTGTTTCTCATTGACATCTTTTGCCAATAATAATGAAAATGTTACTGCAAAGTATTTTCAATTCATTCAAAACAATCCTGAATTATTAAAAATTTTTATAGGGAAAATGCCAAAAGGCGGCGACCTTCATATTCATTTATTGGGAGCCACTTATGCTGAAAACTTAATTAACTATGGTAAAAATGATGGTTTCTGCGTTCGTGCTAAAAATAGTACTTTGTTTTATTCAAAAAAATGCCTAACTAACTATTTGTTATCAAACGTTGCTAAAGGCGGAAAGTTATATGATAAATTAATTGATGATTGGTCATTGAAAAATTTTGTCCCCACTTCACATGAATCACCGCACGATCATTTTTTTACTGCATTCTTTAAATTTATACCCATTCTTAATAAACATGGAGGAGACATATTGGCTGAATTAGTCACCCGCGCGCGCGATGAAAAAGTTAGTTATTTAGAACTAATGGTTCTTCCAGATTTTGATATAGTTTTATCTTTAGATAAAAAAATACCGTGGAATAATGATTTTAATATCATGAGAGCCAATCTTTTGAAAAATGACATAAAAAAGATAGAAACCAAAATTTACAAACAAACACTAATGGATGAAAAAATAGCTGAAAATAAGATGGGTTGTTTTTTAGACCATCACAAAAATAACTGTCAAGTAACGGTGCGATATCAATATCAATCCATGAGAGACATATCACCTAAGCTGACCTTTGCTCAACTTCTTGTGGGTTTTGAATTGGCCACTTGCTATCCTGATAAATTTGTGGGTATTAATATTGCCGGGCCGGAAGATAATTTATTGGCTTTACGAAACTATAAATTACAAATGCAAATGATTGCCTTTTTACATGTTTTATATCCAAAAGTTAAAATTAGTTTACACGCCGGCGAATTACGTTTAGGTCTCGTACCGCCAGAAGCATTGCGTTTTCATATCAATGAGGCATTAAATATCGCACATGCAAATCGTATTGGTCATGGGGTGGATATCGCCTATGAAAAAAATGCGTTACAAATATTACAACAAATGGAAAATAAACATATACTAGTTGAGATAAATTTAACAAGTAATGCCAAAATATTAGAAATCAAGGGTAAAAGCCATCCTTTTATGCTTTATTTATCACATAAAGTGCCTTTAGCATTATCAACGGATGATGATGGTGTACTGCGAACTGATATGAATCATGAATTTCTTCAAGCGGCATTAACTTATCATTTATCCTACTTAGAATTAAAAAAATTAATAAGAAATAGTTTAACCTACAGCTTTTTACCGGGCTTAAGTTTATGGAAAAATTCTGCCCGATCGATGCCTGTATCTTCTTGCTCGCCTGATGAATTAAAATCAGGAAAACTTTCACAACAATGCCATGCTTTTTTAAAGAAAAGTAAAAAAGCTCAATTACAGTGGGAGTTAGAAAAGCAATTTTTTCAATTCGAAAGCGAGATTGCTAAATAGCTTTGATCTGCTTTATTGCGAAGCAAATACCTCGCGGCTTGCCGCGAGTACTTTACGCATGGGGTTTCTAAAGGGGAGAGGCGAATCTCCCCTTTAGTCGCCGTTTGCGCGAATTTACTTCGCGCAGGCGATCAATAATAAAAATCCCCCGTCCGCTTGCGGCGGGGATTTTTATTTACGTCTTTCATCATAAAAGGCTCAGAGCTGCAAGGGATTATTAACTCCGATTAACTCGAAGTGGAGTGATGCATATAAGTGATTGGATTGATTTAATGATGGGCTCCGGGGCTGTGGCTGGGTGGTGCGCCGCCATCTGGTGCCGCTGCTTTTCTTCTTTCTGCTGCTTCTAATGCTTTTGTGCGTCGTTCCGTTGCTCTTGCTGCTGCTGCTTGGTTGGCAGATGATGCTGTAGAGAGGGCTGGTGCTGGTGGTGGTGCTCCTGCTGCTGCTGGTGCTGCTGTTACTGTTACTACTGTTGCTGGTGGTGCTGCTGCTGCTGCTGGTGCTGCTGTTACTGTTACTACTGTTGCTGGTGGTGCTGCTGCTTGTGTTGCTGTTCCTGCTCCTCCTGCTGTTGCTACTGCTTCTGCTTCTGCTGCTGGTGTTGGTGCTCCTGGTGTTAGTGCTGCTGCTGCTGCTGCTGCTGCTGTTGCTCCTCCTGCTGCTGGTGGTGCTGTTGCTCCTCCTGCTGCTGGTGGTGCTGTTGCTCCTCCTGCTGCTCCTGCTGCTGCTCCTGCTGCTGCTGCTGTTACTACTGTTGCTGGTGGTGCTGCTGCTTGTG
>MGXQ01000044.1:9154-17833 GCA_001801405.1 Gammaproteobacteria bacterium RIFCSPHIGHO2_02_FULL_42_13
CTCCTGCTCCTCCTGCTGCTGCTCCTGCTGCTCCTGCTGCTCCTGCTGCTGGTGGTGGTGCTGGTGCTGGTGCTGGTGCTGGTGCTCCTGCTGGTGTTCCTGCCGGTGCTGGTGGTGCTGCTGCTCCTCCTGCTGCTATTTGAAGTAGATGTTGTTGCTTACCCGCGTTAAGCGATGTATGCATATTGCCTGCCTCGGTACGGAGCCGATCAAATAGTGCGGTATCCGCCGCGTCAATTTCTGCAGGAGGATCAGGTTGCAGTTGCCCATTTAATCTCCTGACGATGCTATTTTCAGGAATACCAAAACTCTCACGCAATAGTTGATAAGCGAACTGCAATGTGCGTAGTTCGAGTGCATCTAAATAAATAGGATGCGCTTGATTAATATTTCCCATATTATGAACCAATGCCGCTAAGGTTTTTGGTAATGATCTTAATACGTTATCAGGTTCGAGCGCTTGGCTTATTTCAACGAAGGGTTGGCCGTTGTTTGTATGAAATGTTGCGTGCGCGTAGCGTGCGTTGGAAGTATGAATGTCTCTTGTTTGTGGTGTTTGGGTTTTTAATTCGTGATTAACCTCATATTCTTGTCGCTGGCCGGCGTCTCCGGCAGCAGCAGCCGGACGTCGATTGCCAACAAAATAAAAAAATTGATGATGGCCTGCTAGTGGTGATGCTGGTGGTGCTCCTGCTGCTGGTGGTGGTGCTCCTCCTGCTGGTGGTGCTGTTCCTCCTGCTCCTGCTGCTGTAGCACCGTCGCCTGCTGGTGCTGGTGCGTGTTGTGTTGGTGGTTGTGTTCCTCCTGCTCCTGTTGTTACTGGTGCTGCTGCTTGATGTGGGGGAGCAGATGGTGATGAAAAGAAGCCTGGTGGTGTCGCTGCTGGCGGCGGTGCTGCTGGTGCGGTAGATGATGCAGAGAAGGCTGCTGCTGGTGCGGTAGATGATGCAGAGAGGGCCGGTCTTCTTACTGTTCCTGCTGCCGGCGCTGATGCTGGTGCTGACCCTCCTTCTTCGGAATCTGATGCTACACCTAATAATGCTGCGGTATTTAATGTTGTCTGCATGTCGGAAGTAAGGACTGGATTTATGGTGGCTGTAGGCATGCTGTCTTCTACTGCTGCTGCTCCTGCTCTCAGGGTATCTAATGTTCCGGCGCGCATGGTGGCTGTGTCAACACCCGCGCTGCCTGCTCCTTCGGCTGGTGGTGGTTCTCTGCGAACATTACCACCGCCGCCACCGGCGCCTGCTCCTGCTCTTTTGAATAGTTTCGCTAGCGTTGCTGCTATTTTTGCTACTATTCCTGTTGGTGCTGGTGCTGCCTCGTCTAGTGGTTGTGCTTCTTCGCCGTCTATTGTCGATCGGACGGCGTCGAAACGAGCGTCTTCGTCGAGAGCAGCAGCAGCGGCAGCAGCAGTTAGAGTATCACCGAATTCATCGCCCACACCGCCATCATCGCTGCCGCCTGCAGTGTCATAATAGGCACTTGCTCCTGCTCCTGCTCCTTCGCGTCGTTCCGCTGGTGGTGGTGCTAAAGAGATCCGGAAGTCTTGCATGATTGTTTGATCGGCAGGCAAGACTTCTTCTGTTGTCCGTCGACGTATATGTTGTCCAGCAACTTTAAGGAAATTGTTTATTCGTGGTCGTAGTGGTTCAGGTTGTTCCGCTGTTTCTAATTCTCCAAAAACGCCACGCCTGTCGGCATTAAATTTGGCGTGATAATCCGCTATACTCTCAAAAGTGTCTGCAGGAATATCTGCATAGCGAGCGTAATAGTGTCCTTCTCGCGCAGGTCGATAAACGCCTAATTCGCCGTGATTTCCGCCTGCTCCGAATCCGCCTCCAAATATAGATTGCAAATACTTGTTATCGTCTTTTCCTTTAATCGGATAGAATATAGAAGATATCACAGAAACCATAAAGCCTAAACTATTTGCTAGGTGGATTAGATGGTGATAATTGCCTGGGCCTTTTCTTCCTAATGGCTCTTGCCATGCCATATCGGTGTTTACTTTTTGCGCCACATAGTTTAAATAGTACTGTCGTAATACAGGGCCAAAAATTATTTGTTGTACACGTGGATGCGCCAAAGGATTAGTAGGGTTGTTATTAAACAACCTGCGGAGGTCTTCCCATGTAAATGCGTTTTCACCTGCTAAGCCATAATATCGGTTAAAATTATCTAGAAGTGCAGTGTAACCTTCTTCAAAACGATCGCTTGGGTTCGGCGGTAATTCAAATTTTATTAATCGTGGAATAAGGTTAAGCGTGACGACTTGCGCCCAACAATTTTGGCCGTATGCTGACAAATTCACAAAACCTTCGGGTGCTGGCATAATACGATCTCTTGATTATTCTCTATTCACTATAAAGATAGCAGAGAAATGTTAAGGCACCCTTAAATTGGGTAAAAAATTGGGGTTATTTTGAGGGTATTGGTGGGTTTGGGCTCGATATCCGGGATAACTGACCTCCGGGCTCAACAGCTGACTTTGCTCAAATATTACGGCAAGTACAATGTTTTTAAATATTGCCAAAATAAGGCGGCCTGAGCCCGGAGGACCTGAGCCTGGAGGGCAGTAATCCCCTGAGCACGGAGGTTGTCACTAAGTCCCTGCCCAGGAGGTCGCTTTGTTCGTAAATATGCGATAGCATCAGGGTTTTTATTGTATCAGAGATATGTTTTGATGTTGTCATCCCCGGTGCTGTGCAATGGCACAGCAGCCGGGGATCCATAGATCAATAAGTCAAATATTGAAACATTGATCAGAATCGGGGTTGATTTAGGAATGGATCCCCGACAAATGCTACGCATTTTCGGGGATGACAACGGCAGCGATGACGGGAGATGCATGAAAATCCTCATTATTGGTCCGGCGTGGATCGGTGACATGATTATGGCGCAGACGCTGTTCAAACGGCTAAAAACCGAACACCCTGGCTGTGAAATCGATGTGTTGGCGCCTGATTGGACAAAACCACTTTTGGATCGTATGCCTGAGGTGCGGCAGGCTGTATCGATGCCGATTGGGCATGGACAGCTGAAATTATTGGCGCGCTATCGGATTGGTCGGCAACTGCGTGATAAATACGATTGGGCGATTGTGTTGCCGAATTCGTTTAAGTCTGCACTCATTCCATTTTTTGCGCGCATTCCAAAACGTACAGGGTTTGTGGGCGAATGTCGTTATGGATTATTAAACGATGTGATTAAATTGGATAAACAAAAATATCCGTTGATGGTTGAACGGTTTGTGTTATTGGGTGGTGCATTGCCAAAAAAATATGAGTGGCCAAAATTAATTGCCAAAAAACCGGATTTAGAAAATGTTGATTTAACAAAAAAAATATTAGCATTATGTCCAGGTGCTGCATTTGGCCCAGCAAAACGTTGGCCGTATTTTGGTGAGCTGGCGAATTTATGTTTGAATGATGATTGGCAAGTGTGGTTGTTTGGTTCAAACGCGGATGCAGAGATTGCAAATGAGATTAATGCAAAAACAAATAATCGTTGCGTTGATTTAACGGGGCAAACAAATTTAGCGCGAGCGATTGATTTATTGTCGGTGGTGAGCGCGGTGGTGACGAATGATTCGGGACTCATGCATGTTGCGTGCGCACTCGATCGGCGTGTGATTGCGTTGTACGGATCGTCGAGTCCTGATTTTACACCGCCGTTGAGTGAACACGCGAAAAAATTGTGGTTACACATTGAATGCAGTCCATGTTTTGAGCGCGTTTGTCCGTTAAAACATTTTAATTGTATGCGAAAGTTGTCGGTTGAAATGGTTGTTTCGCAGCTCAGAGCTGATAAAACCCATGCTGTGACTGGCTTAGAGCAGCTCAGAGCTGCACAGGATTAAATGATATGAAAATATTGATTGTTAAAACATCATCGATGGGCGACGTCATTCATATGTTGACGGCGCTCTCGGATGCGGGTCAATTATTGAATGATGTGACGTTTGATTGGGTGGTGGAAGAGGGGTTTGCTGAAATTCCCGCGTGGCATCCGCTTGTTAAGCGTGTCATTCCGTTTGCGCTGCGACGTTGGCGCAAAAAAATAATTCGCAGTTTGTGCAGCAGAGAGTTTTGGCGATTTTGGCGCGAGTTGCGCAAAACAAAATATGATGTGGTGGTCGATGCGCAAGGGCTAATAAAAAGCGCGGCCGTGACTTATTTTGCGCGGGGCAAAAAAATCGGTCTCGATAAAAAATCATTGACAGAAAAGTTAGCGCGCTTTGCCTATCAAAAAAAATTGTCTGTTGATATTACGCAACATGCGGTGTGGCGCATGCGTCACTTGTTGGCGCTGGCATTAAATTATGAAGTGCCGAATACAGAACCCAATTATGGTTTGTCGCGCACGCAATTTAAAAACTTATCGCAAGCGTATCAACCGTATATTTTATTTTTGCATGGTACGACGTGGAAAACAAAATGTTGGCCAAAATATTATTGGATGCGGTTGGCGAAATTAGTTGCCTCGTCAAATTATAAAGCCGTGTTGCCGTGGTATACGCTAGAGGAAGAAGAGCGGGCAAACGCAGTGGCCAGCCAAGTAGTGGCAGCAAAAGTTTTGCCGTCGTTGTCACTCTCACAGATGGCAGGCGTGATTGCGCATGCAGTTGCAGTGGTGACAGTGGATACGGGTTTGGGTCATTTGTCGGCGGCGTTAAATATGCCGACGGTTGCACTGTATGGCCCGACAGATCCGAATTGGATTGGTATTAAAGGGCAAACTACGGTATGGTTAGATTCTGCATTTGAATGCGTGCATTGCGATAGTCGGGATTGTCATTATCAAAAAACGGCGGCGGTGTTTCCAGCATGTTTTTCAAGTGTGACACCGGAGTTGGTGTGGGAAGCATTAAAAAATATGATCTCGAAGAAGAGATAAATAGTATGCGATTAGCTTTTTGTATTTTTCAGTATTTTCCGTTTGGGGGATTGCAGCGCGATTTTTTTCGCATTGCATCGGAATGTGTGCGTCGCGGACATCACGTGGATATTTATGTGGCCGATTGGCAAGGTGATACATTGAAAGGTGCGGCGATTACCGTGATTCCTATTGCGGCGATGACCAATCATCAAAGCATGATGGCCTATGCAAAGCAGGTCGGGAAAATTTTGAAAAAAACAAAATACGATGTCGTGATTGGATTTAATAAAATGCCGGAGCTCAATATTTATTTTGCTGGTGATGTTTGTCTGAAAGCGCGCCTCACAAAAGAACGAAAATTTTTGCGCGGCATTTTACAGCGGTATCGTCAATATTTATGGTTGGAGCGCGCGGTGTTTGAGGAAAAATCTAAAACGAAAATTTTTGTGTTAACCGAACAACAAATCGACGATTATCGAACATTTTATCAAACGTCCAAAGATCGGTTTGTATTATTGCCGCCGGGCATTGCGCAGAATAGATTATCATCAAAAGAAATGTTATCCATTCGTATCGAGTATCGTGATCGATTGCTCGAAGAGGAGGATATTTTTTTGTTTTTATTTGTGGCGAGTCATTTTCAGACAAAGGGATTGGATCGCGCGATTCGCGCACTGGCGAGTTTAAAGGACGATCGATCGAGCTTGTTAGTGATAGGTGGCGATCGCTTGTCGTCTTTTAGACGATTGGCGCGGCATTTAAACGTGGAGCGACGCGTTAAATTTATTGGTGCGCAAGACGAGTTGTCAAATTATTTTTTAGCAGCGGATACGCTTGTGCATCCTTCGCGAGTGGATTCTGCTGGGATGGTTTTGTTGGAAGCGTTAAGTTTTGGCTTGCCGATTATTACGACGGATGTCTGCGGTTATGCGTTTCATGTCAATCGTGCTCAGGCGGGCGCAGTCTTGTTGTCGCCGTTTGATCAGCAAATATTGAATGAAGCGTTGGCGGATATGCTGGATGGTGAAAAATGTTATACTTGGCGCGATAATGCGTTAAATTATGCGAGTGATACGGATTTATATAGCTTGGTTAAAACCGCCGTTAATTTTATTGAAGCAGTGTAAATGAAAATTTTTTTTAACAAAACGTTTGATGAAATGATGTCGATTGAGGGAGAGGTTTATCGCGATCAAGATAATCGAAAGACCATGCGTTTTGAGCACGAGGGAAAAATTTATTTTATTAAACAGCATTTTGGCGTGGGCTGGAAAGAGATTTTTAAAAACTTATTTCAATTTCGCTTGCCAGTGATCAGCGCGCGAAACGAATGGCGCGCCATTCAAAAATTAGAAATGTTAAATATTCCGACGATGAAGGTTGCGGCGTTTTGTCAGCGTTATTTTAATCCTGCGCGTCGCCAATCATTTGTGGTGACGCATGAGTTGCAGAATGTGGAAAGTTTGGAAGATGTTTGTAGAAATTGGGAAAAAAAGCCGCCGATGTTTGCAGAAAAATTAAAAATAATTCGTGATGTGGCGTTTGTGGCGCGAACGATTCATGCAAATGGAGTGAATCATCGCGATTTTTATTTATGTCATTTTTTGCGCGGAATTGATCAGGCCTTATATTTAATTGATTTGCACCGTGTGCAAATACGCGCAAAGACACCGATGCGCTGGATTATTAAAGATGTATCGGGATTGTATTTTTCGGCGATGGATATTGGGTTGACACGCAATGATATTTTGCGATTTTTGGCTTATTATTTTAATAGACCTTGGCGCGAGGTGATTGCATCGAAACAGGCGTTTTTGAAGCGCGTGGAGGAGAGGGCTATAGCGTTGTATATTAAAGATCACCATAGGTAATCATGAACGAAATCAAACAGATTTCACAACTAAAATCAATCAAACCGAACTCAACCGATGCGTTTGCGATTGATTCTGTTTTTGGCAAAGTTGTTTGTCAGGATATATTGCGCGTTGTGCCGCATCGACGATTGGTTGCGCGAGGCCGGTGTCATGATCGCTTAGTGATCGTTAAATTATTTTATGGCGGGTCGGTTAAAAAATATATTGATCGTGAAATACGTGGCGCGAGCTTGTTAGCAGATGCGCATGTCTTGGCGCCAAAAATTCTTTATTGTGGAAAAAGCAATGTGCCAGGCGTTAATTTAGAATTGCTTGAATACTTTCCGCAGAAAAAAGATCTTGATGAGATGTGGTATGGTGATTCCTCAAAACACTTAATTGAGGCGATGCAAAAAATTATTGCGGCGCAGCATCATGCAGGTTGTTATCATATTGATTTGCATCCGCATAATTTTTTGTTGCACGACGAAGAATTATTTGTTGGCGATTTTTCCGCGGTGAGAAAAAGTCATCATGCGCCATTATGTCAACGGAAAAGTTTAGAGAATTTGGTTTTATTATATGCGCAAATTTGTCTGAAAGATCAATTGCTCATCGTTAAGTTTTTTGAACAGTATTGTCAGTTGCGACATTGGTCATGTGATCAAGTGTTAATTGATAAGATGATGAGCCTGTTATATAAAAAACGTTTTGAGCGAATTCAAAGTATACAAAATCGTTATTTGCGTAATTGCACGTTGGTGCTATATTTAAAGGCGTTTCGCAAGCATATTTGGTGTTTGCGAGAGTTGTATAATAAAGAGATGCAGTCGTTTTTGCGGGAAATCAATGCGCATATCGAAAAAGGCAAAATAATAAAAGCGGGCAACACGTGTACTGTTATTAAAGTAAAATTTAATGGGCAGTGGTATGTGATTAAGCGATATAATATTAAAAACGCTCGGCATTTTTTAAAAAAATGTTTGCGAACGAGCCGTGCAATTAAATCATGGTCGCATGCACATATGTTGCGAGTGCTCGGTGTTGCAACGCCTAAGCCAATCGCGGTCGTCGAAAATCGGTTTGGTTTTTTCAAGGGTGTGACTTATTTTATTTGTGAATATGTCGAGGGAGAGACGTTAAAATATTTTGTCGATAAAAAGAAATCGCCTGATCATCGTGCTGTTGAGCAGGTGGCGAATTTATTATGGTTATTAGAATATGGGCGAATTTCACACGGCGATTTAAAATCGTCAAATTTTATTTTAAGCAAACAGGGTTCGGTTATAGTTGATCTGGATGCGATGCGATTTCATTCAGACAAGAAAATTTTTTCTCGGGCGCGTGCAAAAGATATAAAACGATTTTTAGAAAATTGGGCGGATCAGCCGCCGACACAAAGTATGTTTAAGTTGGCGCTAAACAAAAAACAGATTGCGCGTGATCAGGCCTATGCAGTGGACGTGAGTGTTTTGATAGTCAGTTATCATTCGGCTGATTTATTAAAAGCTTGTGTTGATTCGATTTTAAAACAAAAACAAATTACGTATGAGATCATCGTCGTGGATAATGCAAGTCAAGATGATAGTGTACAGGTCATTAAGCAATTACCGGTGACAGGGATTTTTAATACGGAGAACATTGGGTTTGGGCGCGCAAATAATCAGGCATTTTTAAAAGCAAAAGGTCGATATATATTGTTGCTTAACCCCGATGCCGAGATAGTTGAGCAAGATTTTTTGCAACGCCTTTTTGTTTTTATGGAAAACAATTCTCAATATGGGTTGGTGAGCGCCAAGGTGTTAGATTTATCTGGCGAAAAAGAAACAAAACCGAAAAAATATTATCCAGGTGAAAAACAAGCAGGCTTGCCGTATCAACATTTGCAGGGTGAGTTTGCTTGGGTGTTGGGTGCGTGCATGATGATTCCACATCAGATTTATGC
>MGXQ01000045.1:0-349 GCA_001801405.1 Gammaproteobacteria bacterium RIFCSPHIGHO2_02_FULL_42_13
GGTTTTCATTAGGAATTTCAATGAATCTCGGATCGGGAAATTCTGTAGGGGCGCGGTCGCCGCATCCTCTTTTGGCCGGGGAAACCCCGCCCCTACAATTTCTATTAACTCCAACGTTTTCATAACGGTTTCCCCGGCCAATTTTACTTGTAATTCCTTAGGAATATTTTTCATCTCAGAAAATGTCATCGCGTGTTTTTGGTGAAGCCAATCCATGATTTGAGCGGCCCGGTAACGCGGCGCTCCGAGAGACTGAAGGAAAACTTCGAGTTCGGAAAGGTTAAACGAACGAAGATGAACAGGGCGGTCGCCTAAAACCACTTTTTCCATTTCAAAAAGATAAGAATGA
>MGXQ01000045.1:384-2457 GCA_001801405.1 Gammaproteobacteria bacterium RIFCSPHIGHO2_02_FULL_42_13
AAATAGCCCCATTCCCAATCCAGTTCCGGCATGATCTTAAAATTCATCCCGTAAATACTCGCGATGACCATCGAAGGAAGGCCGAGTGTTGCGATAACGGTGAGTGTTTTAATCACTTCGTTCAATTTCGCAGAAGCGTGCGAAAAATAAATCTGAAGAATGCTGTTCAAAAGATTAATCAACTCCTCGCTCATTTGATAGAAACGGAACAAATGATCATCAATATCGCGGAAATAAATCATATTCTTCGGCCGAACAAACGAACGCGCACTCCGGGCCACCTGACTCATCACCTCCCGCTGCGGCGCAATAATCCGCTTCAAATAAAGAATGCCCTTTTGAAGTTTGAGCATGCGTTGAAGCAGATGATCCTTCCCGTCTTCAAACAGTTGATCCTCAATTTCATCGATTCGCCGTTCATAACCGGTGACGACAGGCAAATAATTATCCACCAAGCGATCTAAAATTGCGTGAACCAGCACATCGGTACCGTCGGGTGAAAAAGGATCAAACTTCCTGGTCATTAATTCCCTGACTTGAACGACACTCTGAATGGATTTTTTGTGAAAGGTCACGACAAAATTTTTGCTCACAAAGAGATCGAGCTCTATCGTTTGCAATTCCTCTTTGGAGGAAGGGTCAATCGCGTGAACCACCAAAAATAAATATTCCTCGTAATCGTCAATTTTGGGCTCGCTCAGTTCATTCAAACAATCCTCAATCGCCAGCGGATGGAAATTAAAAAGTTCCACGAGTGATTCGCTTTCGAATTCATTGGGATCTTCCAGATCAACCCAAACCAAGGTGTCTCTGTCGTGAAGCGCCTGAGCCAAATCCTGACGTGACACATGGGCAGTTACGGTTCTTTTGCGAATGACAAATGAAGAAAGCATGATTATTTCCTCAATTTGAACCCAATTCTAAATAAAAAGACACAAGCCGAAAACAAAACCAGAAACAAAGAAAAAACGACCAAAAGACATTGGGCAACGGAAACATCCGAAGTTCCCAGCATGCCGTAACGCATCCCGTTCACCATGTAAAAAATGGGGTTGAAAAAACTCGCCGTTTGAAGCGCTTTGGGCAGCATGCCAATCGAATGAAATACCCCGCCAAAGAAAACAAGCGGGGTAATGAAAAACGTGGTGCAAATCGTCAAATGTTCAAATTCCTCGGCAAAGAGCGCCACGATGACCCCGATCGAAGAAAACGAAAGCGAAACAAAAAGCGCCATAAATAAAACGATGAAAGGATGTTTAATGGCGATCGGGTCGAAAAAAAGAGAAATGAGGTAAACGCCGGAGCCGATCACCAGACTTCTGACCAGACCGCCGATTAAAATGGCGAGCACCATTTCAAAATAAGAAAGGGGCGAGACCAAAATTTCTTGAATATGCCCTCCCCACCGGGAAATGAAAAGCGAGCTGGACGTATTGGCATAAGCGCTTTCAACGATATACATCATGACGAGCCCGGGAATTAAAAAATGAAGGTAAGGCATTCCTCCGACCGACTGGATCCTTTGTCCGATCGTGAAACCGAAAATTCCGATATAAAGGAAGCTCGACACCAAAGGCGGGAAAATGGTTTGAAAAAAAACAGACGTAAAACGAATAATTTCGCGTTCCGTGAGCGATTTAAAACCGATGAGATTTTTCATGTCGACTCTGATCACGTTGGTTGTGGGTTAAGCGGAAGAACACCTCTTCAAGCGTCGCCCTCTTGATATGAACATCCAAAATCTCCGCGCCGTGCGCGTGAATCGATTTCAGCAATTTTGAAAACACCTGATCGACTTCCCCGCGCAGCCATATCGTAGCGCCGCCGTTCACCAATTCAACGCCCAGATTGGAAAATCCGTCTGGAACCGATTCTAACTTTCGGTTGAGATGAATGGCGATTTCCGTTTGTCCCAAACGCTTCATCAATTGAATCTTATCGTCCACCTCAATCATGACGCCATTGTTAATGACGCCGATCCGGTTGCAAAGTTTCTCGGCCTCCTCGATATAATGAGTGGTTAAGAAAATGGTAATGCCCCTCCGGTTGGTTTCCTTCAAAAAATCCCACAAC
>MGXQ01000045.1:2515-3900 GCA_001801405.1 Gammaproteobacteria bacterium RIFCSPHIGHO2_02_FULL_42_13
GCCGATGGACCAGGGCGCGGGCAATCAAAAGCCTTCGTTTTAAACCGCCCGAAAGCTTCCTGAAATCAAGCTTTCGGAAGGAACTCAAGTCAAATTCATGCAAGAGTTCATCAGCTCTTCGGCGCGCTTCGGGTTTCGGAATTCCAAAATACCCCGCCTCATAAATCAAAATCTGTTCGATGGAAAGGAAAGGGTCAAAATTAAATTCCTGAGGCACAAGCCCAATTAAAGCGCGGGCTTTTCGGTATTCGCGCATCACATCATATCCGAACACACGGACCTGTCCGTCTTGATAATTGGCCAGGCCGGTGATGACGCTGATCGTGGTGGTTTTTCCGGCGCCGTTGGGCCCTAAAAAGCCAAAAAATTCCCCTTCCTTGACCTGAAGAGAAATATGATTCAAAGCCCGAAACTCGCGGTAGTATTTAGTCAGTCCTTGAATATCAATGGCGATGGCTTGCATTATCCAAACTCAAACTCACGCAGCGCACGCGCGGCAGCTTCCGGCTGATCCGCTTTTAAAATGATGCAGCCGCTCGCCTGATCCGTGGCGGCCGTGCAGTACGCATATTGAATGTTAATGTCGGCACGGCCCAACTTCTGCGCGATCTTGGCCAAAATTCCGGGCTGATTATCGACGGCGAGCATCACCACATCCTGCTCCATAACGTAAAGTTCTTCTTGTTCCAGCAAAAGAAGCGCTTTCGTCGGATTGTCAAGCACCAGCCGCACCACCGCATTGTCCACCGTGTCATGAACGGAAAGGGCCAAGACGTTAATATTGGCTTCGGCCAAAATGCCGGCGATATGCGCTAAAGCACCCGGACGATTGGGCAAAAAAACGGAAAGCTGCTTCTGGATCGGCACCGATCTCCTCCCTTAGGATGGCGGGATCAACCAAACAACTGATCTCCCTTGGCCCAATTTTCGCCGCTTACTTCGTCAAAAACAATGTAGGTGTGATCTTTGGGCTTTCCGGCGTGTTTCAAAAGAGAATTGGAGATGTCACTTGAAATGTTTTGTT
Organism: Gammaproteobacteria bacterium RIFCSPHIGHO2_02_FULL_42_13; assembly: GCA_001801405.1. Lineage (GTDB taxonomy): Bacteria > Pseudomonadota > Gammaproteobacteria > UBA12402 > UBA12402 > O2-02-FULL-42-9. The sequence continues at coordinate 3,540 of MGXQ01000045.1, forward strand.
TTTGTTCTTTGGATAGTTTTCCGACAACCTTCACATTCACATAAGGCATGCGGTTTGCTCCTATTTCATTTCTATCATAGCACTTAAAAAATAAAATGCATTCAGAAAATTAAAAAGGGAACGGATGTTAATGCTTGGCTTCTTTGGTCGATAACCAATTCATGCGGCGAAAAACATTCATTCGAATCATCTTTATTTCATTACCTCTGCTGGTTCTCTCAATTCAGCTATTTATTCCCTATCCTGCTCACCAGCCGGTCAAAATGACTGTGCGCACGCTGGTTCCTCCCTTGGGAATAATCTTCCGTTACTTCGACTTCAACGAGAAAAATGCGCTTGCTTCGTGGGAACACAAAATCTT
>MGXQ01000045.1:4000-4981 GCA_001801405.1 Gammaproteobacteria bacterium RIFCSPHIGHO2_02_FULL_42_13
TTTGACGTGACGAAATACCCTCACCTTTCCTGGAAATGGCGGGTGGGAAAATTTCCGGACAAAACAAAAGTGGACGACAGCAAAAAGAGAGATGATTTTGCGGCGCGGGTGTATGTGGTGTTTATAGGCAGGTTCTTCAGCAATTTCAAATGCGTTGAATATGTCTGGGATGAGCACCTTCCCGAAGAAACAATTCTGGAAAGCCCTTATGCCAAACAAATCAAACAACTCGTGATCCAAAGCGGGCCAAGAGAATCGGAGGAATGGGCTTCAGAATCTCGAAATGTTTTGGAAGATTATCGAAAATTGTTTGGCCAAAAACCAAAAAATAAAGTCACGGCCATCGCCATCATGACAGATTCGGAAGGAACCGCGGGTGAAGCGGAAGCTTTTTTTGACGATATCAAAATAGGGAAAAATAAGACATGAAGAATAGAAGAAGAACGCTTTTTGTGCCTCATTCCGTACAATGGGATTATTTAAGATTAGTTTTGGTGGCGATGATTGCGCCCACTTTTCTAGCGACCGCCTGCCTGTACTATCTCATTTGGCAAACTGTGGCTCAAGAAATGGCCATCCCAGAATTGATTGCCCAAGTTTTATTTCCCGCTCTAAAGCAAGTGAATCAGGTCATTATGATCGGACTGCCGGTTGTTTGCGCTTTGATTTTCTTCTCGGCCATTCATCTTTCCCACCGGCTGGCAGGGCCGATTTACCGGCTTGAAAGGGATTTGGAAACCATGGCTGAGACAGGCGATTTTAATCGATTCCTAAGAATCCGCCCGCATGATCATTTACATTCCCTCGTGGCTAAGATCAATCGGGTACTGCGCAGGGCCCGAGAGCATTAGCGAAAAATCCGAAAAATCGTGGTATAGTTTAAGCCTACGGATAAAACATCCTGAGAATTGTCTATGGCAACCAAACGAAGTCTTGGTTTAGTGACCGCTTTTACGCCTGAAATATTCAAAGGTGAATATT
>MGXQ01000045.1:5008-6054 GCA_001801405.1 Gammaproteobacteria bacterium RIFCSPHIGHO2_02_FULL_42_13
ACGCCCTGCGCAACACCAATTATGACTTGCGCCTGATCATGGTGAGCGATAAAGACACAGAAAAACCGCGCCGGGTCATTGAGGAACATGACGTAGACGGACTCATGTTTTTAACCTGGACCATTCATCCCGATTTAGTGGCTGAAACTGGGCGCGAAATTCCAGTTGTTTTGATTAATGATTACGAAGAAGAAATCAAAACAAACATTGTTTATTGTAACCATGAAATAGGAACCAAAAAGGCGCTCCAATATTTAATCGGGCGCGGGTACAAAAAAATTGGAATGATCCAAGGGCCGGACAAAGATTCGCGCGATGCGCAGCTCAGATACCGAATTTATCGGGAAACGCTCGAAGCGGCGGGCCTTGAATTTAATCCCAACTATTTCAGAAAGTGCGAATATTATTTCGAAGAAGACGGCTACCTTAAAATGTTGGATTTGATTCACCATTCGCCGGCACTTCCGCGCGCTGTGTTTTGTTTCAATGACGACTTGGCCATTGGGGTGATCCGGGCGCTTAAGGAAGAAAACATCAGTTGTCCGGAACAAGTAGCCATCATTGGCTACGACGGCCTTGAGCGCGGAAAATACGTGGACCCGCCGCTCACAAGCGTCAGACAGCCGCTTGAAACCATGGGACGGGAGATGGTGCGGATTTTAATTCAACTAATTGAAAATAAAACCACAAACCCCATTCAAAAAGAATTCCAACCGGACTTAATCGTCCGCCGCTCCACGGTTTAATCCGCTTCGATCACGTCACGGTTAGGGTCGTACACGCAAACTTGATTTCGGCCTCCCGATTTGGCCCGGTAAAGGGCACGGTCAGCCGCTTTCATGAGTTTCGCAGGTTCCGTTGCTTTGGCTCCCGAAATGGAGGCGACTCCGATGCTGGTCGTCACTCGAACGGTGTTCGTTCCGTCTTTCGTGCGATAAGACAAATCCGGATGATTGGCAACCAAAGACCTGATTTTCTCCGCAAATTTTGCCGCATCTTGAATGGAAGCGCTGGGTAAAATGACGCAGAATTCGTCTCCGCCGAAT
>MGXQ01000046.1 GCA_001801405.1 Gammaproteobacteria bacterium RIFCSPHIGHO2_02_FULL_42_13
TTAATTTAACCCGCCGTATGCGACATCGCACGTACGGTGGTGTGAGAGGACGGCGAGGTGACTCGCCTCCTACTCGATTAAGGTGAATAAATGTTCCCGTATTCCGCTTCGCTTCATACGGGCTACGCTTGCTGTGGTAGCGGATGAAGAATAAAGCGCGTTGATAAGGAGGGATATGTGATGAAACGGCAATTTGTTATTTTAGCGAGTATGATATTGTCTTGGTATAATGTGTTTGCTGACAATTCTCCCAATTTGGCCTGTATTCAGCCTACAACATCGGGGTATTTTGTTAGTATCCCTGTGACATGGGGCGATTTACCCAGTGATTTTATCACTTGCAAGACAGATAGTAGTGGCAATCATTATTGCACGTTGTCTCAAACAATGATCGTAAATGCTGCTGGTGAACAGCTCATGTTCCAATCCGTTAGTCCAGATGTTTGTTATTATGGCCCATTTACATTTAAAACAGAGATGTCTAATCGTACGATTTTTGGGGTGACCAGCCTGAAAGGGAAAGTCACGTTTTCTGTTAATGGCCAGGCATTAGAGCTTGTGGTAACCCCGGATGGAACGGATGGCACGTCTTTTCCCTATACGCTAGATTTTTCAAGCGTGTTACCGCAAATTGGTTATTGCAATCCAGCGCCAACAAGTGATCATAAAATATTATGTTGCAAAGATAATACGACCCCCGGGTGCGGCGTAGTTTAATTGAGGGAAAAAAGGATTCGGCTGTTGGGATAGTCTATCGAATAGAAATGCAATGCGCATGGTATTGATTGTAAATCCAACGACTGATATTGATATTCTTGCGCACCTATCACAAATGAAAAGTAAAATATATTGTTCGCCGAAGAATTCGTTGCGTTCACAGTGCCACTATCGCCATGGGGCCACTTCAAACTAATGTTGGAACCTTGATCAGCGATGACGGGTATCTGAGAGCTGGTGCATCGAGTAGTTGCGCTGGATGTGAGGCTGATGGATGAAGCGCTGGGTTGTAGCATTGCTCCAAATTGCACGGTCCCGACAGCTTTGGGTGCCTTGGTGGTATCTGAGGGGATGCTCAGTATAGGGTATTGCCTATCAATCGTACCTTGAGGCAAGCAGTAAAATTCTCGGGTTGAATTTTTAATTTCATTGGGACCACTATATAAATTTTGAGCTTTTGCAGCGTTGATAGTGGTTGGAAATTGAGTGATTTCATATGCGCCGATCCCAGATGGACAGCTCTCACCTGCCAGAATAATATTATATGTGAACAGTCCCATCATTGTCAAAATGACAGATAACGCTTGTTTTGTTTTCATGTGAACCTCTTTGTATGAGTTACGTGTTGCAAGAGCTACTGGCAGATGCCGAACAACATTTCGCCTGGTTATTAGGTTGAGCGATACAAGTATTTACGCTGAAATTTGTTGTTGGATTATATTGGTAAATGATCGTGAAATTCTCTTGGTTGCTGGGGATTTCTCGCGTTGTTATCGTTCCAGTAATACTTAATTGCATCGTCAGTTTATCGGATAGAATGCTAAAGGCGAAAGCATGAATGGTCATTAGGCCCGAGGGCGGAGTGGACGGAATGGAGAATGATCCCGTTGCATCATGTATATCAGCACTTGAAAAGTAAAAAGCCTGGTTGGCTGTATTGGGCATGAGCGTATAGTTTATGTCGGCATCGGGGTCTGATCCTTGCATTACCTGTGCGCTACCCGGGATTGTTTGTGCGAAGGTGCATTTTATGGTACTTGATGTATGAGTTCCGGGAAAAGTGTAGGAGGTATCTGGCGTGCATGGAATTAATCCCATGTCTTGCATGTTCGCCCAATTAATGGGCAATCCGGTGAAATAGACTACTTCCGGTGAGGAGTCAGATTGAGCGGTTATCGTGCGAGCAAGAGCGCTAGAATTGGCGGCCAGTGTTTTGAATGAAAACGCGCACGCGCCATTGACAGAGAGAGCAAGCGCCGTTATTCCAATAAAAGTAAAAAACTTACTCATAAATATCCCTATAATGATGATAGTCATAGTATGTATTAAATATTGAATTTTTCAAGGATTGAGATGGATTTTTACTAGACGTGGGACGTAAAAACATTTTATAATGAATAGGCTAAATATTTTCCAAGGTGATTATTGATGTATAAAATATTGACAATAAAAAACAAAAGGCTTGCAGCAGCGGCTTTGGTCGGGTGGAGTTTCTTATCCATGCAAGGTGCGATGGCGAGCAGCGTATTTTTACCGAACGGATTTTATTTAAGTGGCGGTAGCATGGATGGCTATGTTAAAGCTAATAATGTTAAGTTGGACTCGGGTCAAACGAATGTTCCTCTTAAAACAAGCGTTAGTCGTTTTGGATCCGGTGGTTTTTTTGCATTGGGTTATGGATTTGCGTCGACGCCCGTGCGCCTTGCGTTCGAATATACACATAGACCGAAAGTATCATATTCAACGAATCCCATTTTTCAATCGGCAACAGAACCGCAAAAAATTAATAGCACATTGTTCAATAGTACGATGATATTTAATGCCTATTATGATTTTCATTTTTTTAGCAAAATTTCACCGCTGGTGATGTTTTTAAAAGGTGGTATTGGCTATGCGCGCAATCGAACGAGTTCGCGCATCACTTATGCGGCAGGCTCAACGCCACCTTCCACTGCGGGCGAGCATGTTCGCGATATTACGAATACCTACGCATGGGATGCGGGATTAGGATTGCGTTATCGATTAACGAGCAATATTTTTGTGAGCTTAGCGGGACAATATGTGGATTCAAATACGGCTTCTTGGGGGGCTTGGTATATGGGCGGGGCAGCCCCACAAAATTATACGTTAAAAGCCCATAGGCTGAGTTCCATTGAAGGAGTGTTATCGCTCGATATTTTCTTAGGGAAACAACAACAGCCGCTTCCGGGACTCATTAATGATGGTAATTCTTCAAAAAATCCAGCGTTGATTAATGATGATCTGCAGGAAGATACGGTTTTTTAATGAGCTTCATCCCAATTGTTTCCAATGCCGATGTCGACTAAAACCGGTATATCCAAGTTTATCGCATGCACCATGAGATGTTCAATCATGTGTTTTGCTTTTTCAATATCATCTTTATGAATTTCAAACACGAGTTCATCATGCACTTGCATGAGCATATGTACTTTTAGATTTGTGTTTTGCAACCAAGTGTCGATATCGATCATGGCTTTTTTAATAATGTCGGCTGCTGTGCCTTGCATGGGCGCGTTAATCGCGGCGCGCTCTGCGGCATTTTGTAACATTTTATTTTTTGCATTGATATTAGGTACATAAAGTCGCCGGCCAGATAAGGTTTCGACATAGCCTTGTTGTCTCGCGGTGTCGCGTGTTTTTTGCATGAATTCTTTCACACGCGGATAGCGATCAAAGTATGCATTGATATAAGCTTGCGCGGTGACGCGTTCGACATTGAGCTGTTTGGCCAGACCAAATGCGGACATGCCGTAAATTAATCCAAAATTAATGGCTTTGGCTTTGCGGCGTTGATCAGCATCGACTTGATTTAACTCAATGCCAAAGACTTCAGCTGCCGTTGCTTTATGGATATCTGCATCTTGCGAAAAGGCGCGCAACAGGCCGGGGTCTTGTGATAAATGCGCCATGATGCGCAGTTCAACTTGCGAATAATCAGCGGCTAAAATTTGATAATCTTTTGGCGCAATAAATGCCTGACGAATCTCTCGGCCGGCGTCAGTGCGAATCGGGATGTTTTGCAGATTGGGTTCAGACGACGACAGACGTCCCGTCGATGTGACCGCTTGATTGTATGATGTATGAATGCGTTTTGTTTTTGCATTGATTTGTTCGGGTAAGCGATCAATATAGGTTGATTTCAATTTACTTAAACTGCGATATTCCAAAATATATTTTGGAAAGGGGAAGTTGAGTGCCAGTTCTTGCAACGTATCTTCGGCTGTTGACGGCTGGCCTTTGGGTGTTTTGTGCAGAATGGGCAGACCGAGTTTATCGTATAAAATTTCTTGTAATTGTTTCGGTGAATCTAAATTAAACATCGTGCCTGCGACTTTAAATATCTGTTCTTCGAGCTGTTTCATGCGCTTATTGGTTTGAGCGCTGAGTTTGATGAGATGGTGCGTATCAATTAATACGCCGTGACGTTCCATGCGCGCGAGTACATTGCAAAGCGGCATTTCGATATCAGAAAATATATGGTTTAATTTTTTATTTTTTTCAAGTTGTGGCCAGAGTTTTTGATGCAATTGTAATGTGATGTCGGCATCTTCGGCGGCATAGTTGGTGGCCGTTGCGATATCTACTTGGTTGAACGAAATTTGTTTGGCGCCCTTGCCGGTGATTTCTTCGTATGTGATTGTTTTGTGATTCAGATATTTTAACGCGAGCGCATCGAGATTATGCCGTGTGCCCGCGCTGTCAATAACATAGGATTCGAGCATCGTGTCGTATGCAATGCCTTGCAGATCAATGTCGTAATTCGCAAAAATTTCTTTATCGTATTTAATATTTTGGCCAATTTTTTTGATTGAGGTGTCTTCCAAAATGGGTTTTAGCATTTTTAATGCGGTGTTGAGATCTATTTGTTTTTCCCTGTCATGTTGTAAGGGGAGATAAGCGGCTTTATTTGCTTCAATGGCGAAAGAAATACCAACTAACTCGGCGTTCATATAATTCAAACTGGTCGTTTCGGTGTCGACGGCAAAGAGCTTGGACTGTTTTACTTTAGTGATCCAGCGCAATAATGTTTTTTCATCTGAGATGGTTTCATACGAGGAGGTGTTGGATATGTCTTTTGGTTTAGCATCAGAAAGCCAGCCTTTGAATTCTAATTCTTGAAAGAGTTCGTGTAATTTTTCTTCATCGTCAGGCTGGTCGATCAAATCTTTTGGGCCGATATCGAGCGGTACATCGCATTTGATGGTGACGAGTTTTTTATAGAGGGGCAACTGATCGAGGGTATTCCGTAGATTTTCGCCAACTTTGCCGAGGATTTCGTCGGCGTGTTTGATGATTTTATCGAGTGAGCCGTATTCCGCCAGCCATTTTAGGGCGGTTTTTGGACCTGCTTTATGGACGCCGGGGACATTGTCGGATGTATCGCCAATGAGCGCAAGATAATCAGGAATGAGTTCGGGTGGTACGCCAAATTTTTTAGCAACACCGGGCACATCGAGCGATGTATTGCTCATGGTGTTGATCAGTGTAATCTGTTTGTTCACGAGTTGCGCAAAATCTTTGTCGCTCGTGGAAATTATCGTATGCATACCAAGACGAGTCGCTTGTGTTGCCAACGTGCCGATGACGTCATCAGCTTCGACGCCGTCGATCATTAATAGCGGAATGTTCATGGCGCGAATAAGATTATGCAAGGGTTTAATTTGGCAAATCAAATCTTCAGGCATTGGCGGACGATTGGCTTTGTATTCTTTATACATATCGTGACGAAATGTTTTGCCTTTGGCGTCAAAGACAACGGCGATATATTTTGGATGATATTCATCGATGAGACTGCGCAGCATTTTCATGACACCATAGATGGCGCCCGTCGGCTGACCTTTTGAGTTGGTGAGCGGCGGCAGCGCATGATAGGCGCGGTGCAGATAGGATGAGCCATCGACAAGAATAAAAGGTGTTTCCGAGTTTTGCAACATGATAATTCCATTGGATTTTTATGAGGCTTCATTCTAACACTTGCCACTTGCCTGAGCAACGCCATGAAGTCTTTACTGTGACTGATTTTCCGCAGCTGCTGAATAAAAATCCCCGCTGCAAGCAGACGGGGGATTTTTATTTCTTTTATTGATCGCCTGCGCGAAGTAAATTCGCGCAAACGGCGACTAAAGGGGAGATTCGCCTCTCCCCTTTAGAAACCCCATGCGTAAAGTACTCGCGGTAAGCCGCGAGGTATTTGCTTCGCAATATAAAATTTTTGGTAACTATTCAGCACAAACAAGGAACGTCCATATTTTGGTGCTTTTGGGCGAAAAATCTCTTCGAAATGCTCATGTACTAACGTGTACACTCCGCTTTCTCATCGATTTTTCACCCAAAATCATCCAAAATCTGAACGTTCTCCGTGTTTAGGTTTTGTGGTGAATAGTTACAATTTTTGTTGGCAATTTTCATTAAATATCGTACTATAGCGTTATCTTTTTATCCCAGATAAGCGAGACTTCGTGAGAGGTATCCACTTAAGCTTCACAAAAGTGTCGCGTCTTTGATGCGGCGAAGCGTGAAATTGGGGGTCATGGAATGGCCCTCATATTTCATTTTCGATTTGGACTAAGCGTTCATGTTTCATCAGCCACGCAAACGATTTGGTCAAAACTTTTTATCCGACGAAACTGTTCTCGATCGTATTGTGTCCGCCATTCATCCAAAATCAGAACAAAGTATTGTTGAAATTGGACCAGGCCTCGGTGCGTTGACAAAAAAATTATTGCCACTCGTAAATAAATTAGATGCCGTTGAGCTGGATCGTGATTTGATTCCAAAGCTGCAAGCCAGTTGCGCTGGCTTAGGCGAGTTAATTATTCATCAACAAGATGCATTAAAATTTGATTTTGCCTCTGTTATAAAAAATAAACAAAAATTACGAATTGTTGGAAATCTTCCCTACAATATTTCGACGCCCTTATTATTTTATCTGTTAACATTTGCACCCTACATTCAAGACATGTATTTTATGTTGCAAAAAGAAGTCGCGCATCGATTGGCCTCGGCACCCGGCAACAAAACATATGGTCGTTTGAGCGTGATGGTACAATATTATTGTACGGTTGAAATTTTATTTGACGTGGAAGCGGTGGCTTTTAATCCAAAGCCAAAGGTGGATTCTGCTTTTATCCGGTTAGTGCCATACGATCGGCCACCTTATTTTGCTAATGATTTTGATTTGTTTGCGGAATTAGTTAATGCGGCATTCACGCAGCGACGCAAAACGATTCGTAACGCCCTCGGCACCTTTATATCAGCCGAAGCGCTAGAATCGCTCAATATTAGCCCGACGTTGCGGCCCGAAAATTTAACCATCGAACAATTTGTTCGTATCGCTAACCAGCTCTGAGCACCCTCCACCCCCCTGCTGCAGCTCAGAGCTGTGCGGATAAGGCACCGCGAGATACAGTCTGCGCCTGGCTCGTAGCAGCTCAGAGCTGCGCGGATTAAATTGTTGTAGGAGATTTGCTATCAAAAGGAAAAAACATGAGCGTTTACGCGATTGGCGATATACAAGGTTGTTATGATGAGTTGCGATTATTATTGGATCGAATTCAATTTGATCCAGCACAAGATCAGCTCTGGTTTGTCGGCGATCTTGTCAATCGCGGGTCAAAGTCACTCGAGACATTGCGATTTATCAAAAATCTTAAAGAGCAAGCAATCATCACATTGGGTAATCATGATTTACATTTATTGGCGGTAGCCAATGGTGCGCGTAAATTAGAAAGACACGATACGGTTTCCGATATTTTAAACGCCCCCGATCGTGATGAATTGTTACATTGGTTGCGTCATCAAAAATTTTTGTATGAGAATGATCAATTTATTATGGTGCACGCCGGGATTTATCCGTTTTGGACAATCGCAGAGGCTAAACAGTATGCCCAAGAAATTGAAACGATATTGCATGGCGATAACTATATTGAATTATTATCCGATAACTATGGTCCGAATAAATGGGATAACAATTTAAAAGGACTCGATCGTTATCGATTTATCGTCAGTGCTTTTACGGCGATGCGTTACTGCGACAAGTATGGCCGACTAGACGTTAACGAAAAAGGCTCCCCAGGCTCACAATCTAAAGATTTATTTCCATGGTTTGAGCTATCCAAAATCAAAAACAAAAAAATAATTTTTGGTCATTGGGCAGCGCTGCGAGCTAGTGGTATGCTCGATGGTCCAATATTTTATTCGATTGATACGGGTTGTTTTTGGGGAGGTGTGCTGACGGCATTTCGACTAGAAGATCATCGGCGGTTTAGCGTCACAAAATCGAACGGGTAAGCATTTTGTTCATCTGTCGCATGTGTCTCTCGCGTGGTTTCTTGCCATTGACCCCTATCAAATTCCGGGAATGTCACATCCCCATCAATTTCGACATCAATGCGCGTAATATACATTTTAGACGCGATTGGCAGCGCTTGTTCGTAAAGACTCTTGCCGCCGATGACCATGACATCCCCACTGTCAGCAGAATCTATCGCGGTCTGTAGGGAATGGAGGATTTTACATCCGGGTGCCTGGTAATTTTGGTTCGATGTGACTACAATGTTGTCACGCTGCGGCAGTGGATGGCCGATGGATTCATAGGTTTTTCGACCCATGATGATCGATTTATGCAGTGTTAATCGCTTAAAATGCGCCAGGTCAGCGGGTAAATACCAGGGCAGTCGGTTTTTGCAACCGATGACGTTGTTTTTAGCGATGGCGGCAACAATAATAATGTTCATGTTATTAATGTTAAAATATTGGATCACTTTATGAAAGAACAATTATTATCTTATTCATCTATTTTAGAACTATTGGGTGATGAGACGCGCTCAACATTGCCAGCAGAATTGCACGGATTTATTTGTGGTGTGCTTGCGGGCAACGGTAAATTGGACGAAGCACAAAAATTTAAATTGATGACGGACTTATTGGCCGAAGAAATTGAATATGAAACCTTGCCCAAAGAAATTGTCGATTTAATTTTAACAAGCAAAATACAATTGCAAGATGCCGATTTTGAATTTCAACTATTGTTACCCAGTGATGACGATGATTTGGCAGTTCGATTAACCGCGTTGGCACTTTGGTGTCAAAGTTTTGTAGAAGGATTAGGAATGTCTGGTTTGCAACAAAGTGCTATTGAGCGTGCAAACTTATCTGAAGCCATTCAAGATTTAACGGAAATTGCAAATGTAAGCACGCAAAATCTTGATGACGACGAAACAGTCGAATTTGATTTTCTAGCAGTTATGGAGCATGTTCGCGCATCGGCATTATTGATTCACATGGAAAACGCAACCAAAATAGAAGAAACAGCAGCAGTTCATTGAGGTTTTTAAATATGCTATCCCAAGAAATTTTCAAAAAACGTCGACAAAAATTATTTGATGCAATGATTGATAATAGCGTATCTATTGTTATCAGCGCGTCTGAGCATGAGCGCACGAACGATGTTGTATCGGCTTATCGCCAAGACGGTAATTTTTATTATTTAACTGGCATTAAAGAATCGCATTGTGCCGCCGTTTTATTTAAGAGAAAAGATCAGTGTGTTTATTATTTTTTTAGTCGTGTGCGCGATCCGTTGCAGTGTCAATGGTTTGGCGATTTGATTGGACAAGATGGTGCGATATCAAACTATGGGGCGGACAGTGCATTTCCGCTGGATTTGCTCGATGAAAAAATGCTGACATTATTAAGCAATTGTCGGCGCGTCTATTATAGTTTTGGCCGTCGACCCGAATTTGATGCGAGATTTAACGCCTGGATTGTTACGTTACGCAAAAAAGTGCGCGCCGCGATTAATGCGCCGCATGAAATTACCAATTTAGATAAAATTGTGCATGAGATGCGTTTAATTAAAGACGCCGATGAATTAGCGTTGATACAAAAAGCGATTGACATCGATGGTCAAGCGCAAATACGCGCATGCAAAACATGCAAGCCCGGCATGTATGAATATGAATTAGAAGCTGAAATTCGCTATGAATTTGTTAAAAATGGTGCGATGCATGTGTCATTTGATCCGATTATTGCTGGGGGGGCGAATGCGTGTACGTTGCATTACGGCGCGAATAATCAAAAATTGAATGACGGCGATTTAGTACTTGTCGATATCGGTTGTGAATATGAATATTACGCATCGGATTTAACGCGCACGTTTCCCGTGAACGGAAAATTTTCGCCCGAACAAAAAGCGATTTATGAATTAGTGCTTGAGGCGCAATTAGCGGCGATTGAAAAAATCGGACCAAAATACGCCGTCGGTGATGCGCATAAAGTTTCTGTTGAAGTGATCACGCGCGGCTTATGCAAACTGGGAATTTTGCAAGGCGATCTGGCGACGTTAATTAAAGAAGATGCTTATAAACCATTTTATATGCATCACCTCGGTCATTGGATGGGTCTCGATGCGCACGACGTCGGTGAATATTATATCGATGGCAAAGGCCGTCCATTGCGCCCCGGCATGATTCAAACCGCTGAGCCTGGCATTTATATTAACCCTAACACGCCAGGTGTTGACAAAAAATGGTGGGGCATCGGCGTGCGCATCGAAGACGATGTGCTGGTGACGCAAGATGGTTATAAGGTTTTAAGCGCTGCTGTGCCAAAGACAGTGGATGAGATTGAGCATATAAAGGCTGCAAAATGACCATGATCATAGATAAAAAGCTAAAGCGTTCGGTCATGGCCATGATTTTTATCGTGCCGTTTTTAATGGGAATAGGAATTGATCTTTACGTTCCATCATTTCCTTATATTGCACAGTATTTTCAAGCGAGCAGCGGGTTAGTACAGCTTACGGTAGCCTTTTATGTGATAGCCAATGGAATAGGACAGTTAATTTTAGGAGTTATATCAGACAGTTTGGGCAGAAAAAAAATTCTAGTAACTAGCTCATTATTTTATACTATTGTTAGTTTTTTATCTGTTTTCTCACCCAACATTTATTTTCTAATTTTCTGTCGATTTTTACAAGGCTTGGGTATATCAGGTCTTGCTGCGGTATCTCGTGCGGTCGCTGCCGACTGTTTTTCGGGTAAAGATTTAGCAAAAGCAATGATCTATATGTCCATTGGATGGGCGCTTGGCCCGCTTATAGGGCCTGTTATTGGCAGTTATCTGCAACATTATTTTTATTGGCAAGCCAGTTTTTATTTCTTTAGTTTTTATGGATTAATCATTTTTATTTATATGTACGCATTGCTACCGGAAACGCATTTTAAACGATCCTCGATTCAGCTGAAAGAAATGTGCTATGGTATAAAAAAAGTTATTTTTAATCCCATTTTCTTTTTTGGAATGTTATTGTTGGCTCTTATTTATTCCACCCTTATTTTATTTAATCTCATAGGTCCATTTTTAATACAAAATGTGTTACATCGCTCTGTGGTTACTTACGGCAAAATAGCTTTATTCTTAGGAGGAGGCTATCTTTTAGGCAACCTATCTAATAGGCCTTTGATTCATTATTTTGAGCCGACAAATATAGCAGTTTTTGGTCTCATAGGCGGCACTTTCATAAGCGCTTTAATGGTTATTTTAAGTATTACAAACTCGATGAATCTATACATCATAATCATTCCTGTATTTTTATTGCTTTTCATGAGCGCACTGATCTTTCCCCATATTCAAGCAAAATGTTTTAGTTTATTTTCTTCTCAGCTGGCGGGAACGGCTAGTGCAGTATATGGCATTTTACTAGCGAGCGGTGGGTTTTTACTAACGCTTTTCGTCACCACATTGCCACTGGATTCGCAAAAACCTATGGCGATAGTGTATTTATGTCTCTTTTCATTAGCCATATTAATGTACCTAATTATATATTACTTTGATAAACGTCGTTTTTTAGGCCTTAATGCAATGAATCCCAGCATTGGCGAATAAAATTTTGATTGCGAAGCAAATACCTCGCGGCAAGCCGCGAGGACTTTACGCATGGGGTTTCTAAAGGGGAGAGGCGAATCTCCCCTTTAGTCGCCGTTTGCGCGAATTTACTTCGCGCAGGCGATCAATAATAAAAATCCCCCGTCCGCTTGCGGCGGGGATTTTTATTGGACTGCATTCGACCCAATCGACGGGCTTTATTGCGCATATATGCCCACCAGAGGAAAATAGTCCTTGCCTTTTCATCGATTTTGGGTTGAAATATGCCGATCATGATCTATCCTTAATGGGAGCCCCCGATATGAGTAACCTTCAATCCGTCACCGACGCTGATTTTAAGTCTGAAGTCTTACAATCGGATATGCCCGTTTTAGTAGACTTTTGGGCGACATGGTGCGGACCTTGTAGGTCATTTGGCCCGATCTTGGATGAGGTGGCGCCGAGTTATGCGGGGCGGGTTAAGTTTGTCAAAGTGGATGTTGATCACGCCAATCAATCAGCCGCTAAATATGGTATTCGTAGTGTTCCGACGGTGATGATTTTTCAAGATGGAGAAGTAAAAGCAACGCAGGTTGGTGGACTTTCAAAATCACAGTTGACAGACCTCTTAAATAGTAATATATAGTAAACCAAGTAGGGAAGCATAACATAAACGTCAGGGATCGGGCGTGCATTACAATCTGATAATATAAACACGCATATCTTAATTATTTAATTTTTTTTCAGAATCCGATTTTTCAAGATCATTTAATTTTTTTAATCAACCAAATAAGAGTGAATTTATGAATTTAGCAGAACTAAAGACAAAACCGCTGCCAGAACTTGTTCAAATGGCAGATGATATGAAGATCGAGCAGATCGGTCGCATGCGCAAACAAGAAGTTATTTTTAAAATTCTCAAAGAACATGCTGCGAGTGGAGCTGATATTTTCGGAGATGGCGTATTAGAAATTTTGCCAGATGGATTTGGCTTTTTGCGTTCTGCAGATGGATCTTATTTAGCAGGGCCGGATGATATTTATGTATCGCCTAGCCAAATTCGACGATTTAATTTACATACGGGTGATACGATTGAAGGGAAGATTCGGCCGCCGAAAGAGAGTGAACGTTATTTTGCGATGTTACAGGTGGATAGCATTAACTTTGATAAACCTGAAAATGCGAAAAACAAATTCTTATTCGAAAATTTAACACCACTGTTTGCCAACGAGCGCTTTGTGATGCAGCGTGGCAATGGTAGTACCGAAGATTTATCTGCGCGCATCATTGATTTGGTCGCACCGTTCGGCAAGGGACAGCGTGGATTGATTGTTTCGCCACCGAAGGCTGGCAAAACCATGATACTGCAAAATATTGCGCATTCGATTTCACATAATTATCCCGATGCGCATTTGATTGTTTTGTTGATCGATGAGCGTCCAGAAGAAGTCACCGAAATGCGTCGTTCCGTGCGTGGTGAAGTGGTGGCGAGTACGTTTGATGAGCCCGCAAATCGTCACGTGCAAGTTGCTGAAATGGTCATTGAAAAAGCGAAACGTTTAGTGGAGCATAAAGCAGATGTAGTTATTTTATTAGATTCGATTACCCGTTTAGCTCGCGCGTATAACACTGTTATTCCGGCATCAGGGAAAGTGTTAACCGGCGGTGTGGATGCAAATGCTTTGCAACGACCGAAACGTTTCTTTGGTGCAGCGCGTAACATCGAGGAAGGCGGTAGTTTGACGATTTTAGCAACGGCCTTGATCGAAACGGGTTCCAAGATGGACGATGTTATTTACGAAGAATTCAAAGGTACCGGTAACATGGAATTACATTTGGATCGTCGTATCTCCGAAAAACGCGTTTATCCAGCGATTAATATTAATCGTTCAGGTACGCGCCGTGAAGAGTTGTTGGTGGGTGCCGCTGAGTTACAGAAGGTGTGGATATTGCGCAAGTTATTGCATCCGATGGATGAACTCGCTGCTATCGAATTTTTAATCGATCGATTGCTCACATCAAAAACAAACGAAGAATTTTTCGAGGCGATGAAGCGCGGGTAAGGTTCTTTGCCTGATTATGTTGCGTTGCAAATAATTTAGCGCGGTGGGGCTGAATGAAATGAAGCGCAATGTTTGGTGATACATATTGTTGGGCTTCGCATGCGCTCAGCCCAACGAGCTCGATATGATCGTTGTGAAAGAATGTCAATCGCTGAGGACATCACACCGTGTTACAACAAGCGACATCCGGATTCGGGGGGTGATGATGATGGAGGCGCTGCCCCCATCACGAGCGGTATGTGTCTGGGTGTTCTTGTGGCGTAAACGGTTGCAGCAGGACGATATCGAATGGTTGACACGTCGCCTCCTGCGCCATCATCCGTGAGAAATGTGTCTAACAGCCCTGGTACTGGGATCTCTCTGCTCAGAAATTCACTGCGAATCAAGTCCTGCAAATGCGGATTCGTTTCTTGCTCATATAATTGTTTCCCGATTGCGGCAAAGGTATGCTCAGTTGTACGCAAGATAGCAGCGATGACTTGAAGGATAAAGTGATCATAACAAGATTTCAAGATTTGCGGATCTGGTTGCGAAGAGCTGTGTCTGTGTTGATTAAAAAACTGGATCAGAATGCGATAAATTGCGCCGCTCAATACTTGAGAAAGCTGATGCGGTTCTAAATGCATCGCTGAATATTTGATGTCATTGATCAACTGGCGTAGTCCGCGGGGGTGCCCCAGTGCTCTGCCAAATGGTTCGGCAATCATATTGAGATAACATGGGCGCATTAAATCTCCTTGTGTATCTCGGAGAGCTTTTTCGATCAGGCCAGGAAATTCAAGCAAAAATGCAATGGCACAGAGATCACCAAAGGCTTCGCAAATAGCTTGCGCTTCTCTATCGTCAGATCGTGTTAAATCTGGTTTGACCATGGTTAATAAAGCATGTCCCATTTCATGTGCGATGAGATCTGCAGAGTCACAGAGTTGAATGTCAGAGCCATCTGCCCCCATAAAATAACCAAAATGGATTTCATGTTTAGCAAGAAAATAAAAAGCGTTTTTACCATCTTGGGAGCCTTCGCGAGAGCGTGGAAATAATCGCAGTATTTGTCCGTCTTTGTTGAGCATAAAAGGTCGTTGGGTAAGGGCGGTATAGTGGTTACTAAATCCGGTAATGAGACGTTGCGCAACGATAAAAGTTTGTATGCAGTCAAATTCGATTGAGCCTTCTGAGAAACCACAGGCATAGCCTTCTTGTATCGGGGTAAAGACTAAAGATTCCTTTCCTGCCGGCAGCATGACACGAAAACCTAATGTCATATCAGTGAGATTGGTTGGAATAAAATCTGTTATGCAACGTACGATTTTTAATCCTTGTACTGTGGGATCTTGTAGGCGCAGATAAACGTGATATTTTATCTCATGATCAGTAGGGTCCCGTGTTATAGAGGGTTTTAAAATAGGCGCAGGCGCGCGAAAGAACGGCATGCCCGTGCGTGTTCGTTGATATTCATGTAATAGTGACACGATATTTGTATATTCATTGGCACGTGCTACGCGTTCAGGTGTGACGCCATCAGCCGTGGATAGGTGGATATCAGGTTGATATTGTAAGAGAACCTGAACAACCTCTATAAACCCGCGTTGACAAGCAATAAATAATGCCGATTTTCCGCTGGCACCTCTTGCATTAACATCTGCGCCAGCCTGGAGTAATAGCGTCGTTATTCGTGAGGCGTTATAGGCTGCTGCCAATACTAATATGGGCGTGCCTTTTTCAGTTTTGATGTTTGGGTTAGCACGAGGGGTCTTCCGCAAAAGCTGGCTAACTTGAATAATATTTTTTGCATGTACTGCTTCGATCAGTGCGTGGTCTTGCGGTGTCATAATGGGGTCCCTCGTTACTGGCTTAATATATAGTCATCCAGATAATTATCCATAAAAAATCATCGCCGATCTTGAGGTCATCTTTGAACGTTCTTCATTCGAGAAAACGCTTAC
>MGXQ01000047.1 GCA_001801405.1 Gammaproteobacteria bacterium RIFCSPHIGHO2_02_FULL_42_13
ATGCGGGCTACGCTAGCTCAGCACCAACCTACATTATGTCCCCATTCCTGTAAAGGTTGCCGTGGTTGATCCATCCGGATTCGTCAACGTACAAGTCACCGATGCATGAGTCGCAATCGATGCAGAGGTGATCGTATAACCGGCTTGTAATGGATAACTCGCGGGTAATGCATTGGCCACATCCGTACAATTGGACACAGTGACGGCTTTCGACGAACCCGTGCGACTGAGTGCGTAGTTTTTATGTGAAGCGGCACCTAAGGCATTAGCCACACTATTGGTTTCGGCCTGACGAGAATCGGCAGTCATATTGACAAATTTTGGAATGACAATAGCCACCAAAATACCGAGCACCAAGATAACAATCACAAGCTCGATTAATGTAAATCCTTTTTTGCTAGGCATATAACGAATGACGTCCCTTCAATTAACTTGATCTTGCTGAAAAAGATGACGTAGGCCCGCCCCCTTCTGCATCACTCATCGCCAGATCACCAACACAAAGCACAATATCTTCATCGGATACAGTTAATGTAGAACAGATCGGATCACTATAAGTCGGAATTGTATAAAACTCTTCATCAATAGGTAATTGAATACCATAAGCAACCGCTGTGCTTTTTTGAACATATCCTGCCAGTTCTTTAACAGAAGGATGCGTTTTATTTTCGGCGATAGCGATAGCAAAGGCACTTTTGACAATACCCACCATGGCTTTTTTGGATGCATTTATTGCATCTGTCGATAAATCAACATATGTGGGAATTGCAATGGCAGCCAAAATACCCAAAATAACGACTACAATAATCAACTCAATTAAAGTAAAGGCACTATATTTTTTGCGCAACATAACATCGACCCCCAATTAGATACGACAAGACACCAAGGCAAATACTCGCCTTGATGTCTCATTTATATCCGCATCCACTAATTGCTTGGGGTCGTTTCTGCGATCTCACCGATACACAGGATCTTATCGCCAGCGCCAGTGATGGTTGTACAACCAAGATCCGAATAGGTCGGCACTGTATACTCTGCCCCATCAATAGTCACATCAATACCCTTTCCATTTACTTGCATTTTTGTTCCTGGCAGATAGGTAACCAGCTGCGTTGGGGTAGGCTCGGTTTTGAGCTCAGCCAAGGCAATTGCAAAAGAACTCTTCACAGATCCTGCCATCGCTTTGGTTGCCGCCTGAAAGGCGTCATTGCGCAAATTAACATATTTTGGAATGGCGATTGCCGCTAAGATACCCAAAATCACGATCACGATCACTAACTCAATCAACGTAAAAGCACGTTGTTTTTTTCCCTGTTTCATATATTTTCCCTCTGTTACAAAAAAACATCTTTTTCAGATGATCCTCAATATTTATAGCAAACATTACCGGTACTGACAAGGCGATATCTCTTTATTTTTTCAACAACTCGGCTTGCCTGACGTAATAATGCATAAACGATCAAATACTAACCCATTTGATGTTGGCATATTATTTCGCCTTCGCAAAACTGGCCATATCCCACATTGGCAAGAACACGCCTAACGCTAAAATCAACACAAAAACGGCCATAAAAATTAATAAGATCGGCTCAATCAAATCACCTAAACGTTTCAAATCATAATCAACTTCTCTCTCATAAAACTCCGCCACCTGTCGCAACAAGGTATCCACGGCGCCCGTCTCTTCTCCAACACTAATCATTTGAATCACCAATGGCGTAAATAAGTTACTCGCCAAAGCCGTTCGCGTCAACGTTTCACCTGCTTCAAGGGATATCGTCATCGCTAAAATACGCGTTCTAATATACTCATTGCCCACTGCATTAGCCACCAGCGGCAACCCCTCAATCAACGGCACACCGGTGCGCATGATCATCGCGAAGGTGCGTGCAAATCTCGCCAACACAATACGATTGAGCAGTGGACCAAAAATCGGAATTTTTAATTTCCAACGATCCCAAGAAAATTTACCTGCCGGTGTTTTCAAAATAAAACGAATCGCTATGACAATTGCTGCAATTCCCAGCAAGAGCAATGGCCAATAATGTATCGTTAAGTTGGACATGGCCATTAAAAATCGGGTCGGCAAGGGTAATTTTGCCTTAAACTGTGTAAACAGTTTCACAAATGACGGAATCACCATAAAATTAATCACCACAAACGCAATTGACAACACGATAACCACTGTCATCGGATAACGCGTCGCTGATTTTATTTGCTTGATGGTTCTCAACTCTAAGTCCAAATAATCGGATAACTGCAAAAATGATTCTTCTAATTGACCGCTATTTTCACCCGCCTCTACAATACTGACAAAAACGGGGCGAAAGACCGTGGGATATTTTTTTAATGCCACACTTAATGGTTGGCCGGATGAAATGGTTTCAACAGCACCATGCAACACATCCACCATGACTTTTGATTGCACCGTTTCAGCTAATTTCGATAAGGTCGCCACGATCGGCACGCCCGCTTTGGTTAAGGTATACATTTGACGGCAAAAGGTTTCTAACTCTTCCGTATTCACATGCGGTCGAATAAAACGCCCCTGTAAAAAACCAAACAATGACACCGTTTCCTTCCGCACAACAATAGACGTCGGGGTAATATGTTCCGCTAATAATTTCTCCGCCACCCCATTGGCCGACAACGCATCCACCGAGCCACTCACCAACTGGTGTTGTGAATTTCGACCTTGATAATTAAATATTGTCATACATACAAGATCCGTTTTATATTTCGCCGATGATACGCATCACTTCACTGGGTGTGGTGATCCCGTTCGCGGTTAATGCTAATGATTTATTTAACAATAACTGCCCTTTCAACGCTTCTGCGGCGTAATGTGAAAAAGCAGAGGGATCGCCTTTACGCAAGGCCTCCATCATCGCCTCATTTAATTTCAACAATTCATAAACACCCACGCGCCCTTTAAATCCTGTTTTATTGCAATAGCTACATCCCTTGCCATAATAAAAGTCGTGATGAACCGCTTCTTCGCCGGCGATACCAATCAGCCAGTTGCGCTCTTGTTCGGTCAAGGTATAAGGCTCTTTACAACTATCACATATGCGACGCACCAAACGTTGTGCCAATACACCACGCAACGTCGCCGCAATTAAATATCCTTCCACCTTCATATCTAATAAGCGCAACGCACAACTAGCCGAATCATTCGTGTGCAATGTTGATAACACCAAATGCCCTGTTAATGCAGCACGCATTGCAATTTCGGCCGTTTCCACATCACGCATTTCTCCCACCATGATGATATCAGGATCTTGACGCAACATAGAACGCAAGACGCGCGCAAATGAGAAATCCAATTTTTCATTCACCTGCACCTGATTAATACGACCCAACCGATATTCCACGGGATCTTCTGCCGTAATGATTTTTTTATCGGGAATATTCATCTCATTCAACACACTATATAATGTTGTTGTTTTACCGCTTCCCGTGGGGCCACTCACTAGAATAATTCCATTGGGCATATGCACCAAACGCCGCATTTCTTTTAACGTGTCATCGGGCAAACCCAATTGTTCTAAACTCAACGTACCGCCGGACTGATCCAATAAACGCATCACGATCGATTCACCATATTGCGTTGGCAATGTCGATAAACGCACATCAATATAGCGATCGCGGACTTTCATATTAAAGCGACCATCTTGCGGCATACGCCGTTCTGAAATGTTTAAGCCCGCCATCAGTTTCAAACGCAAAGCAATCGCTTGCGCAATATTTTTTTCTTTCATTTCTTGTTCATGCAACACGCCATCAATACGCTGTCGAATGCGCAGCACTTTTTCCCCTGGCTCAATATGAATATCGGATGCGTGCATTTGAATGGCGTCTTCAAACAACGACTGCAATAACTTAATCACTGGCGCATCGACTTGATCTGCGGCAAGAGAGAGATCGGTCAACGAAATACCGCCTGCCAACTCTTCGGTCAATTCCTCAGCGAAACTACTAATATCATCCGTACGACGATAAACAAGATCTAAAATATGTAACAAATCAGATTCGCGCACCAACGATAAAAAAATCGGCTTCTTTAGTACGCGCTTTAATTCGTCCAACGCATTAATATCTAAGGGATCCGCCATACCTAGCAAATAACCGTTTTTATGTTCTTTTAAAATCAACACCCGAAAACGACGCGCATATGCTTCCGGCAAGTGTTTGACTAAAGCAAAATCTAAATCATGTTTCTTTAAATTAAATAATGGGATTTTTAATTGTTTCGCCAAAAAATCAAGAATATTGTCTTCGGTCATTATATGCAAATCAATTAATGCTTGACCCAATTTAGCACCTGATTTTTGCTGCGCGGCCAATGCTTGTTTTAATTGCGTTTCTGTAATTAATTTGCTCCGAACCAGCATTTCCCCCAAGGGTATTTTCTTAAACATGATCTTCGTTAACCCCCTAATTGACGTATGCGTTCTATTGCATATGACTGTAAAGTTGGATTTAAATCATCCGCCGACATTGCATGCTTATAGGCATCAATCGCCGCATTCGGATTGTTGATGCTTTCAAACGCGACGGCTAACCCAAACCACCAACGTCCATTGGTATTATCCACTTCTAATAATTGTCCATATAAGCCTGCTGCCTTATCCCCTTGCCCTAAGCGCTGTTGCACCGCAGCCATCAACGCATAATAGTTAGGATATGTATCGATCGAAGGAGAGTTTTTGCGTAACAATACAAGCGCCTCTTTGGTCTTACCGATGGATAACAATAATCGCGCTTTTAATTCAACAAAAGGTGTATATGACGCATTTTGATCTAACCCATCTTGTAAAACTTGATCTACCTCATCAAAACGTTGCTGATTTAACAATAAAATTGCCAACGATGTTCGCGCTTCAAGATAATCAGGCTTCTTAATCAACACTTGCTTTAAGGCATCAATCCCTGCATTAGTACGAGTTTGCGTAACCAAATTCAACGCATTTTGATACTCTTCCTCAATAGGATCAACGACGGGTTTTATTTGCTCTATTTTTTCTTCTTCTGCCGGAATGCTGTGATTATCTAATGTCATCATCAGCACGGCAGGATCCCCTTGGTGAAGTTCAAGATGCTGCACCTCCGTTTCTGGAATGACCTTAAAAATCAGCTCAACGCCATCAGGGGTTTCTTTTTCGCTTACTGATTTTATAATCGGATCGACAACGGGCAACAAGGGTTCACTCTGTAGACTGGTCTTGGCGAACATTAATCTTAGCGTCTGATGATTGTCACTGTGTTCTAATTGATAATGAACACTTTTATCTAAAGCCATATTGACCGTCGTCGTATAGTCTTTATGGCTTATTGCAACACTCGTCAAGATAGCAGACGGCTCTGCCACCGTAGCATCTGCTGCGACTGGCACATCTGGCTTAACCTGAAACGACATGGGTGAAACGGACATCACGGCATGCACCCACTTAAAACGCGGCACCCAAACCAACAAAAACACCACGAATGCCAACAATAAAAGTAACCAAATATGGCGCCAACGTTTTCGCTTGATGCGCTCTGCATGCTTTTTCTCATCAAAATGCGAAATGATCGTCGCATGTTGATAATTGTTCTCGCCGGACGACTTTCGTTTATTTAAGTCTTGTAGCACATTGTTGAGTAAACTCATGTCATACCTTCATATTAAAATCTAAATAAATAAGCCAAATAGTAATAATACGCCATCGTAAACACCGCCAATCCTGTTAAAACATATAATATTGAATTTTTCTTTTTAGCACTGGCTAATAATCCGTCTGTAATTTCCTGGCTGTCCATCACCGCCTGCGACATGGACTTATGGCTAACCATACAATCTCCAAAACCATAACTCGCTAACATGGCTTTATGGCACAAAATATTAATGACGCGAGGAATGCCGCCGCTCGCATGAAATAACAAACGAATCGCTTTGTTTGTTAATAATTTTCCTTGCGCATAGCCCGCCACCGCAAGCCGATGATACACATAAGAATACAAATCTTCGCGCGTCAACGGCTTTAAATGGTAAGAAAATGTAATGCGTTGATTCAATTGTCTAAAGCGATGTTGATTGAGTCGCACGTTCAATTCTGGCTGACCAAACAAAACAATCTGCAACAACTCATCGGTGTCCGTTTCTAAATTGGTTAATAACCGTAATGCTTCTAAACTTTCGTCCGATAAGGCCTGTGCCTCATCGATCACCAACAACACCCGTTTCCCCTCACGATGTAGTTCTAATAATCTATCAGCGATCAGTTTAATCAACTGGAATTGCTCTACGCTTTCCGGCAAAGCGACCCCTAATTCTCTCGCAAATGCTTTTCGCAACTCACCCGGCGTTACATCGGGACTCGAAATATAAATCGGCATGTAACGCGCATCCAGCGCATCTAAAAATTTACGACATAATATCGTTTTCCCAGAGCCCACTTCGCCAATCACTTTAATAAAGCCTTCACCCATTTTAACGCCAAACAACAAAACATCTAACGCATCCTGATAACACGGCAAATGACAAAAGAACTCTGTATTCGGCGTTAATGAAAACGGAAATTTATTTATTTTAAAATGTTCTAAATACATATCTCCCCCCTACCATCGCGGCCTATCTTTGCCGCCAAAAATTTCGGGATGATCCCCCGATTCAAACGCACGATCCATGTGTTTGAATTTCAAAGCAGCATCATTAATTTGTCCACTCCATGTATCATTTTGCACAACCACCGGTCGTAACAAGATAACCAGTTCCGTTTTATCAAAACTCTGATTGGTACGTTTAAATAACGAACCAATCACTGGCAACTTGCTTAAAAATGGCGTCTTGCCCTGATTTTCGTTACTCTTATTTTCCATCAATCCACCAATCACAATAATTTGTCCGTTTTTAGCGCGCACCACATCATCGGATTCGCGGATTTTACTGAGCGCAAGCGGCAATGATTGCGACTGCCCGCTCACCGTAAAGGTTTTTGTTTCATCGGTCACCGCACTAATCACGGGATGAATGTGCAACGTCACATCCCCATTCGCTGAAATTTGTGGCGTCACATCCAATGAAATACCCGAGAAAAATGGCGTCAATGTCAGGTTTTGCGCTGTCGTTGCATCACTGCCGGAACCGGTCGTCGTGCTCGACACATCCGTTACAAAAAATTCATCGCTACCGACCTTAATGACCGCCATTTGATTATTCACGGTGGAAATACGCGGATTCGATAAGGTTTGCACATTCCCTTGTGTCGACAGCAAATCAACAATCGTCGAAAACGCATTACCAAAATGCATATCTAATGTAAAAATTTTACTCGTAATCGCCGTTAAATCAGTCGATAACGCCGATCGACCCGTTTGTGATAAACCCAACGCCGTCCAATCAATGCCAGCGGCATAAGAAGCCTTGAGCTGCACCTCGAGAATTTTTGCTTCTAAAATCACTTCACGCGACATATTGGATTGTAAAGAATCTAAATAAGCAGCCACTGTTCCAAACTCATTGGGATATGCTTTCACCACCACAATACCCGCATCACTATTCACGATCACTTGGCGCCCATCTTTATCTCCCACCAACAGCGTCAGTGTATCGGTCAATTGTTTCCAAAAATCGGTATCGGATGTCGTCGCCACTTTACTCGTCGGCGACACGGAACTGCTGGAACTGCTCGCCGAACCTGCCGAACCGCCCGTTATCTTTTCGCTGAGCTGCCCAGAGCTCACCGATATGTTGGATTCCCCTTTGCGATTAATATCTAAATAATTGACGGTAAACGTACGTGTTTCTAATTGCGGCGGATAAATTTGATAGCCATAAGAGGTTTTATCATATTGATAACCATAATTTTTTTGCACCGCCTCTAACACATCCGAAATGCTGACATTGCTCAAGTTCAATGTAATCTCTCCCTGAATGCTAGGACTCACAATCATGTTATATTTCGTCCCTTTCACCAGCCCCAGAAAAAAGTCACGCGCCGGTACATTTTTAACGGCAATATTAAATCGTGCTTCCGATTTTTCTCCATTGATTGGCTTTTGAACGGATAACGCCGGTAACAATGCATCAGACACATCCTGAGGCACATTGGTTGCATGAAGTTTTTCTAATTGCTCATTCTGTTTTGCAGATTTCGAAAGAATCGTCTCAACATCATGCATGGTATGTTCGCCCGAATACGAACTATTATCGGCAGCCGACACACAGATCGGCAAAAAAATACCGCAAAGCAATAGCACATAAATTATCTTTGTCAGCCGATATAAAATTTTCATGGCGAAGCGTTCTCCTTAACCGGTTGTTTCACATCCGAATATAGCATAACGGTAAATTCACCTTCGGCATCCTTAAAATCTACTGCGGAAGGCGTAATCGCCATCACCGTTATGTTGTCAACGGCATCCCCTGCCTGTAAATACTGCCCATTGACCACCGCAATATTTCTATCCAATGAAGATAAAATGGCGCTCAATGTCACCTTGGATCGATCACTAATGGATGCGGAAGCATCTGCAAAAGAATTTATACCTGATGGTTGTGTCGGATCACGCCACCCAAAGCTCGTGGCAACCAGCAAGAGTAACGGCATGCTAATGATGATACAAACATGCATCTTCATACGACACCTCCCTTCGAATCGGACGATGACATCGCCTGCGTCTCCCGATTTTTCGATGTATCCTCATTGTCGGGTTTAGTATATTGCACCAATGTGTGCACACGCAATGTCACCTGCGCCTCGGGATATGTCGTCACGTCATAGTCCAAGCTATCCCATAACACCCGCCATTTTTTGGTGTTCTCCAGCGCTTGTAAATATTTTAACGTATCCGCATAGCTCCCCTGAAAAATAAACTCGATGCCCTGCTGCAGCAACATGTAATCTTCAGCGGATACTTCTCCCTTCGGTGATGCAAGATTTTGAGCTGGCAAATTTTTCAAGCTAACAAATTTTAAATGTCCTTCGTTTTTTAACACTGTTTTTAATAACTCTACCATTTGATTAGCCGGCACTACGCTCCCCGTGATTTTTGCAATATGCGCATCCAACTCCGTTAATTTTGTCTGCAATGTGTTTTGTTGCTGCAATTGTTTCAATCCTTCCTCCCCAGCCAACAACCCTTTATATTTTCCTTGAAACGACTCTAATTGCTTGGTTTGCGTATCCAGCTGAACGGTCAGCTGTTTTTTTGCTTGCGTAATAGACGAAAAAAATAACAAATACCAGATGGATAAAATCAAAAATATCGATACCATTAAGATAACACGTCTCTCACTCAACGTTCCCGCATCAATGCGCTTGGCGAGAGAATGCAAAGCATTTTCATGACTCCCCCATGCGGCTGTCGTCGCCCGACTGTTTATCCTTGTTGAACTACTGCTCATCCTTATCCTCTGCCTTACTATTCTGTATTCAATATAAAACTAATTTCTTTTTGTGCAGGCGCTGTTTTTTTTGGATCGTCCGGTATTTTAATCATTTCAGATAACTTTAATTTTTTTGAACCAAATGCCTTACTATCATGTAAATTCTTCATAAAGCTTAAAATATCGTCGGTACGAAACGCCAAACCGGTCAGCTTTACATAATCTCCTCCCGCTTGTAAACTAATCTTATCCAACCAAACATTCGACACAATACCTCGGCCTAACTCATCAAAATAGGATGAGAACCCCTTTCCACTAGATATCTCCGATTGGTTTAACCCAGATAAAACCAACTGTCTTAATCCCACCGCTTTTTCTAACTTTTTGATTTGCCCTGCTAAATTATCCTCCGCTACTTTGTTGGCTTCCCCTTTTTTTCCATTTTCCAGTATCGATGCTTCTATCATCGATTGTTCAGCGTGCAAAGCAATCAAACGTTTACTCAACATCTGTTTTTGCACAAACATATAACCATAAACTAATAGCAATATCATCAGAAACAAAGCATTGATTTTTAAAATACTCATCGAGCATAGCTTTACATTTTCGACCGTTGGGATGATCCGAGCTAAATTAATGCGCTGATTCATCGTCGTCCCCTACTGATTTTTCATTCAATCCCAAAATACCTCCCCATAAGGCGAAACAGTCCATTTGATAATCTAAATCTAAATTTTCCTTTCCCTGTAAAATCTTTTGAACATCGAGCACATCAATCGGCATGGGCATCTGTTGCTTGATTTCTGCCAACACCTTTGGCTGCTCCGAAAAAATGGGATCTAAAATCAATTTCTCAGGAGGCACAATTCCTAATTGCGTACGACAAAATTCTATCGAACTCTGTAACTCTGACACGATATCTTTAATGCTTTGTGCAGAAAATTGAGATATCAATTGACGTTTGGACATTGTCTCTCCATCCGAGCCATGCAATTCATTCGGCTGATTATCGTTATTCATCCCGCCCTCCTTCTGATGACTGACGATGTTTTTGATCTGCAATCAATTCCGAAAACGAACCTGTCGTGGGCTCATCGGATGCAATATTGCCTAAATTCATCGATGATTCATCCGGTTCATTCTCCGCGGGGATCGCAGCAATTTCTGGCGGCGAGCTCTCCGATATATCATCACGATTGCGTTCTGCAGAAGGCGATGTCGCAGGAGACTCCACAATCGGTGGTGCATTAAAAACAGGGGTTTCATACAATAAAAAACTGACACCACCCGAAATATTGGGTGATAAACGACCCACTAATCGACCCGCTGAATTAGCGTCTGGCACTACATCATCAATCACTGGCAAATCATCAACGGGGGTTTCTACCGATGCTTCATCGACCACTGAAATGGACTCTTCCAAGGGCAATTCTGTCGACTCCATCGTAGTCTTTGACTCTGACTGCGCTTCCGGAAATTCTTCCACAGACGAAAATGGGGCATCCGATGCAACCTTGGCGGACGACATTGCATCGACTACTGGAACAGTTGTCGGCGACGGTGTTGGTTCGTCGACTTTTGCTTCACTCATCGACTCCACTTCAGGATAATCATCATTGTTTTCATTTGCCGTCTCAATCGGTTTTTCTGTCTTCTGTTCGCCATTATCCACTAATGGCAATTCACCATCGAGCGTCTCTCGCATGTCATCACTTGAAGGAATCTCAAAACCATCGGCATCCGATACTAAACAACGCTCTAATACAAGCATATGATTATGAATCGCAATAACATGGGGGCCCTGCAAACTCATCAATAAGGAGGCTATTCCTTTACTACCTTCATTATTTAAGCCATTTAATGCATGCGTCATAGCAAGTTCTAGAATATCAACAGCGACTAACTTTAAACCCACTTCTTGAATTAAATCCGCGATCGTTTTTAAGAAAGATAGCCGTACAACGATAACATAGGTTTTAGCCGTTCGTCCTGATTGCATCGGCGCATCAAATACATCTATTCCGACGTCGTCCGCAGGAAAATCAACAAAATCCAACGCCACCCAGCGACAAGCCTGCTGCAACTCCGCTTTATCCACCTCAGGCGTATCAATCAACAACAAACGATAATCGCTAGGCTGTAACACACAGACACAATCCAAACCGGTTAATTCATTTTCACTAACATAGCTTTGCAGAATATTTTTTTTCTGATCAGAATCTGAACACTTAAGGAACGTCGCATGATTTAACACAAAACCATCTTGATCGGGCAAAAAATGCGCAATCAAGATCCCATCGGGTCTAAAGGTGAGACTCACCTTCCCTGGTAACTTTTTGCGTGTGTATTTTTTTAACAATTTCCACATTTACTTCTACTTCCCTATAAACATGTCCTTGTATCTTTAATATAGAGGGAAGTCAGTAAAAAAGCCACCACTTAGACTCATTAACTCACTGAAAAGCTTACTCAATTTCGTAAAAAAACAAAGCTCAATTATTTATGATTTCTCAATTTCTGCACCATGCAATACTTGTTGATGCTTGGTAAGAATCATGGGATCAATTAATCCTTTCTGCACGAGCTCATCCAAATTCTGCTCGAGCGTATGCATGCCTAATTTATCACTGGTTTGAATGACAGAATAAATTTGCGGAATTTTATCTTCACGAATCAAATTACGCACCGCTGAATTCGCAATCAACACTTCATGTGCCGCCAAACGACCGCCTTTTTTACTTTTTAGTAACGTTTGCGCGATGATCGCACGCAACGATTCCGATAACATCGAGCGAATCAAATCTTTTTCGCCACTCGGAAACACATCGATAATACGGTTAATACTTTTAGCAGCAGAACTGGTATGCAACGTCGCAAAAACCAAATGCCCCGTTTCGGCCGCTGTCAACGCCAATCGAATCGTTTCTAAATCGCGCATTTCCCCCACCAAAATGACATCGGGATCTTCACGCAATGCGGCACGCAATGCATCTGAAAATGAAGCCGTATTTTGATGAATTTCACGTTGCTGAATCAAACATTTTTTGCTCTCGTGAAAAAATTCAACAGGATCTTCCAGCGTTAAAATATGATCTGAGCGCGTTTGATTCACGCGATTAATCATTGCTGCTAACGTTGTACTTTTACCACTACCGGTGGGACCCGTCACGAGCACAATACCATTTGGCAAATCACAAAAATTAACAAAAGAGGCTGGCATACCTAGCTCTTCTAGCGTTGGAATTTTATAAGGAATCGTACGAAACGCAACGCTAATGCCTCGCATTTGATGAAAAATATTCACACGAAATCGTGCTAATTTCGATAATGACACCGACAAATCCACTTCGAATTGCTGTTTCACTAATTCAAATTGTCTATCGGTCAACAGTTGTTTGAGCATCTCAACAATGATATTTTCTTTTAACATTGTCTCGCCCTTGACGATCTGTAAATCGCCATTTTTACGAATAATGGGCGGCAACCCAGTTGACAAATGCAAATCCGACGCATTTTGTTCAGCGGTATAATTCAGTAATTCTTTAATATCCATATTCCCATCCTGCCAAAAAACACAGTAACTACTTATCAATATACGCAAGAATATTTCGGGTTGCAAGCGTCCCTAACTCGCGTATGCATATTGTTATGTTTAATCGGTTAACATCCTCAATTTTCCAAACGCATTAATCGTAAAGGAAACACCGTATAAATTCACACTAGGCGCCCCCAATGCAGGATCGACCTTCGTCCATCGTACCCCATTCCAACGTGCAAACGTTCGCACATTTCCCACCGCCCAACAAGCATCCGTCTTCAAACAAGAAATATCGTATAACGCTTGTTTGAGATTTGAATCCACAATCGACTCATCATTCACCCAGCTCGTTCCATTCCAGTGCACTAAAGTCGATCTTCCTTGCTGTCCTCCCACCGCCCAACAATCATCGAAAGCCGAACAACTGACACCATTATACGTCGTATTGGGTATATCTGCTGATGTTATCTGCTGCAACCAAATAATCCCATTATAGTATAAAAATGTTTTACCCTGCCCCACCGCAAAACACTTGGTGAAATTGTTAGAGTTAACACACGCCACCGCCTCTAAATCTCTATTGGGCAATATACTTATTATATCGCGAGACCAATTCGCTCCATTCCATCGCATGAGTAATGATCGACCATCCTCTTTATTACCCACTGCCCAACAATCATTACTATTGACACAGCTAATGTCATTAATCGGTGCGAGCACACCATTTACCGAAACAGGACTCCAGCTTCCATTAGTGTAATGTACAAATGTTGCTGAATCCCCGACCGCCCAACAATCACTACCATTAACACAAGTGACCGCGTTTAAATTTTCATTCGGCACTCCCAGCGCTGGAAAATCCGCCCAATTCGCACCGTCCCAATGAATAATCAACCCATGCCCATCCTCGCGATTACCCACTGCCCAACCATCGGTTAAAGAATTAATAACCACATCGTTTAATCGCACGTTACTCACACCAGGATAACCGTTAGCATCCGGCATCTGATTCCAAATAGAACCATTCCATCCAAAAATTGTTTCAACATTTGATGTATCACCCACAATCCACGCGCCGCCAAACCCAAACGTCATACTTTCACTCACTTGTCTTTCGGCAATGGGAGTTGTTGCATTCGGCACATCACCCGTCACGGTGACCTGACAAATATTTTGCATCAATGTGGCACCTACTGTATGGGCAGCCGCAGTCGTGTCTGCTCGAGCGCGCCGCACATTGGTTAAACAGGGCGCCACCCCGCAAACAGCAGCGCTCTGTGAAGTGCTACTATAATCAATAGATTCATTGTCAATGATCACTCGCCCCATCGACGCATAGCCCGTCAATGTACTCACCGGAATCGTTGTCGCGCTATTGCTGATATTGCTCGTCAATGTTGCCCGCGTACTGGGCACAAATGAAGTCGCCGTTGCAGTAAACACCCCTGCGCCAAAAGGAATATTGGTTAACAATGGATGTCCCTTAACAGCATTACAAGCGACATATTCTAACTGCATTGCATAGATCGCTCTCTCCAATCCCGATTCAGCAATATAATAGGCGCGCATCGCATCCAATTGATTTGCCATCGATCGAGAATTAGTGATCACGACATAAGAAACGGTTGCAGCCAACAAGCCCACCACGACAATAATAATCACGGCACTAATTAACAAAAACCCTTGTTGTGCTTTTCTCAACATTTAAAAATTCCTCGGGGAAATCGTTGTTTTCAACGTAACACTCTGTGTTCCCAGCGTCACGCCAACCGTCACGGTAATATAACGCACCTCCGTACTCGTTGCGGTCACATTGTAATTGGCATCATAATAACTAAACACCAAGCTCGTCACTGAATCCGCCAGCGGTTGCAAATTACGCATCAAGGTATTTCCCGATAATGAATAAGTAATTTTGTTACCAAACACATCGGCAAACTTGATGGTATTCGCACCCAAACTTAAATCATTCGCCGCATTGGATCGAATGGTGCGAATGTCGCTTGTTATTTTCGTCAAAATCGCACGCGCTTGAGAATCAATCGTACCCAAATCATATTGCGCAAATGTACCCTTAAACGCTTGATACATGATATTCGCCGAAATCATCGCCACAATCGATAAGACGATGATCACGACAATCAGCTCAATCAATGTAAACGCTTTCTTCTTAACCATCAGTAATTCGCCACCAAGCGTTCTAATGTTGCACTCCCCTCCCCACTCACCTTCACCGTAATATCTTTATAGTTTGCATTGCCACCCCAATTACCAACAATATTAGATAAAACAGTAAACCCTGCTGGTACAGCGCAAACGGCCAAGCCGGGTGAACCCACACACGGATCAACGGTGCTGGTAAACCCATAAACTTCTTTCGAGCCCACAATTAATTCCATCCGCTGTTGCGCTAATTCAGATGCACGAGCAGAATTTTGAATATCCGGTGCAGAATGCAAAGAAACATAAAAAGCAGACAAAATGCCAACGCCCAAAAAAGACATGATTGTAATAAAAAGAATCAGCTCTATAAGTGTAAATCCATTTTGTCTCTGCATATCAATCCCTCTATTACAGCATACACACACTATTCTAAGTCGTCGATATGATTTTTATTGGCTATCTCGCTTTTTTCCTCTACAATGATCATTTTTTAGCAAATTACTCTTGCAGCGTGAGGCGATGTCTTGTTCAAACCTTTGTGAGGCCAGGGATGGCCGAACAAGAGCGTACAGGGACGTATTTACAGCGTGTTTGAAAAAGACATCGCCGATTAAAGCGCAATAACAATTCTCTGGATTTCGGAATGACACAAATAAACAATCATATCATCATCCCAGACCAACCACAACGCGACCGCGCTTTATGTCTCGAGCAATCCTTCATTGTGCAAGCGCCCGCGGGCTCAGGCAAAACCGAATTACTCACTCAACGATTTTTACATTTACTCAATCATGTACAAAAACCTGAAACCATTGTTGCCATTACGTTTACAAATAAGGCGGCGGCTGAAATGCGCGTGCGCATTTTAAATGCGCTCGTGCAACATAATACAACCAACAAAAAAACACAACAACTCGCCAAACTTGCCTATGACCATAATGTGAAAATGAATTGGCAATTGCTCAAAAATCCAAATCGATTAAATATTTATACGTTCGATGCATTTTGCGCAAAACTCGTCAGACATATGCCCTTACTCTCACAGATTGGTCTATCGACAAAAATTAGCGATGATACAAACACCCTCTATCAACAAGCCGCGGAAAACACGTTAAAAAAACAATCCGATGACACCCAACATTTATTAAGCCATTTAGACAACCGCTTTTCACAAGCCGTCCAACTGCTCATGCAGATGCTGGCCAAACGCGACCAATGGTTGCCACATATCATCCAAGCACGCAATCAAACATCGCTCAAAAAAATATTGGAAGCCGGCTTAATCGCCATCAATCAAGAGGCTCTCGAAAAATGCTATCAAACGTTTCCTCAACACTTATGCAATGACATCAAAACGCTGTCAACATTTGCTTCGACGCATAGCGAACTGCTCGCCCTTGAGGATGAAAACTCATCTGAACTATCGCACTGGCTATCATTAAGCAACTTTTTATTAACCAACAACAGCGAATGGCGCAAAAAAATTGACAAATCTATTGGATTTCCGGCCGAGCACAAAGACATGAAAGCCGCCATGAAAACACTGCTGCAAACGCTATCAAATCACGAATCATTCAAAGCAGCGTTGATCGACATACGACATCTTCCACCGACACACTACACGCCTCTGCAATGGCAAACATTGACAGCACTTTTAAACTTATTGCCCGTTGCCGTTGCTGAACTTAAATTAATATTCCACGAAACGGGGCAAACGGATTATGCCGAAGCCGCATTAGCCGCGCTCACCGCATTAGGTGACGCAGAACATCCGACTGATCTTGCGCTTATTTTAGATTATGAAATACAACATTTATTGGTTGACGAATTTCAAGACACGTCGATCACACAATTTCAATTGCTCGAAAAATTAACGCGCGAATGGGATCCCAATAATAACAAAACATTATTTATTGTCGGCGATCCCATGCAATCCATTTATCGGTTTCGAGAAGCCAAAGTGGATTTATTTTTACAGGCGCAACAAGAAGGCATTGGAAATTTACCGCTTGAATCACTTCAATTATCGATGAATTTTCGTTCGACCCGCGCACTGGTCAATTGGATTAATCAGACATTTACCAACATTTTTCCAACAACAGAAGACATGCGCCTGGGCGCTATTACGTTTTCACCATCGACCGCCATGGATGCAGAACCCATTACATCCCAGATTCACATTCATCCATTCATTGACGGCATGAAGACAAGCGAAGCAGACAGCATCGTTAAAATCATTCAACAAAATCCCGATCACACCATAGCCATACTGGTTCGTGCACGCACGCATCTCACTAAAATAATATGCGCATTAAAAAATAATAATTTAAAATATCAAGCGATCGAAATCGATGCATTAAGCACAAAACCGATTATACAAGATTTATTTTCCTTAACCTGTGCGTTATTATATTTAAGCGATCGCATCGCCTGGTTATCATTATTACGCTCACCTTGGTGTGGCCTAACGCTACCAGATCTACATGTCATCGCCAACACGCACGCTAAATCCACCATTTGGCAATGCATGCATGATGCAGAGGTGATCAAAAATTTAAGCCCAGATGGACATAAACGCATTCTATTTATTCGCGAAAAACTTGAAAAACAATTGGCGGAACGTTTTAGATATACTTTGCGCGACTGGATTCATCAAACCTGGATTGACTTAAATGGTGCTATAGCCATTGAACATGCCAGTGACCTAACAGATGCCAACACTTATTTTGAATTACTTGAAAGATTATCCAACGGTGGCGATATTTTAAAAACCTCGCAATTAAAAGAACATATCGACAGACTTTTTTCCGCGCCTGATTCAGAAGCAACTGCAAAAATACAAGTCATGACGATTCACAAAGCAAAAGGTCTCGAATTTGACACCGTGATTATTCCCGGATTAGAACACACCAAACCCGCGCCAGAAACACAATTATTACGCTGGTCTCAAAGAACGAAAAATAATTTAGTCTTTGCCCCTATAAAATCAAGCGATTCACAGACAGATAATATTTACCAATATTTACATCGAGAAGAACTGCTCAAAAATAATTTGGAAGATGCGCGGCTCTTTTATGTTGCCGCCACACGTGCAAAAAAAGAATTGCATCTCTTAGGTACCGCGCAATATGACGGGGAAAAACAACAATTCCAAAAACCCACGCAAAATAGCTTTCTAAATATGATTTGGTCTATTGCCAAACCCGAGTTTCAAAAAGCATTGGATGCACAGCCAACCGCGCAACAATGCGAACCCCTAGTAAAAACAAAAACGGTGATAAAACGTTTAGAATCCAAACATTTCGACGATACATTTGAATTAACCGCGCCGCAAAACATACCGCAAACCAATATATCTTTAGATGCTTGGCAATCACCCCATGAAGCACCTATCGGCACGGTCATTCATCAAATTTTACATCAAATCAGTCTTGATGGCCTTGAACAATGGCAACAAAAGACATTAACCGCATTGCACCCCGCCTGGAAAAATCTACTCTTGCGTCTAGGCATATCCGCCGCGCGCATGGATGATGCGCTGTCACAAATCCAAACGGCCATTCAAAATACACTCGCGGACAAACGAGGCCGGTGGATATTAAAACCACACAAAGCGGCACAATCAGAGTTTGCACTGTCATCCAGCCATCAACAAAAACTCAAACGCATTATTATTGATCGAACATTTCTCGATGAAAATAATCATCGCTGGATTATCGATTATAAAACCGCTCAATGCATAACCAAAAACCTTGATGATTGGCTGGCAGAAGAAAAACAAAAATATAAAAGTCAACTCATCCATTACGCTAATATTTTAAATAAATTACATGCGGAACCCATCTGTTTTGGGTTATACTTTCCTCTCATCCCCGCTTGGGTCGAATGGGCATCCACAAACAACACGCAAGGGATCACCGATGAACATACCATCAACGAAACTCACTAAAACTGCTGTTTTTACCGTTTTAATTGGATCTTTGTTTTATGCCTATGAATTTTTTCTGCAGGTCTCGCCTGGCGTGATGACGGATGCGCTCATGCACGCCTTCAACGTCAACGCAACCATCTTAGGTACGATATCGGGATTTTTTTATTATTCATATACGATTATGCAGATGCCTGGCGGCTTCTTACTCGACCGTTATGGCGCGAGAATCGTATTAACAATTGTCATCGCCATTTGCACTCTTGGCACACTTCTGTTTTCATTATCGACGAATGCATTCACCGCATCCATCGCACGATTAATCATTGGCGCCGGCTCTGGCTTTGCGTTTGTCGGCGCGCTGTATCTCATTATTCGCTGGATTCCTATTCGATATCTCGCTCTCTTTATTGGTTTGGCTCAACTATTAGCTTCCATCGGCGCAATAGGTGGAGAGGCGCCGCTTGAAATCATGATTGAACATGGCGGATGGCAACATGCCATGTTTGTTTTATTTGTAACCGGCGTTGTGTTAACCATTTTGGTAGCACTCTTTGTCCGAGACCGCCCCAAACATTATGAAGAGCGAGCGGAACACCGACCAAAAATCGCAACGACGTTACGCGCAGTTTTAGGCAGCGCGCAAACCTGGTATATCGCCGTTTACTCTTTTGCCATTTGGGCCCCCATGACCGCATTTGCAGCACTTTGGGGCATTCCTTTTTTAACACAAGCCGACCATTTAACGCCTATCGCTGCAGCGGATGCCATGATATTTATTTGGTTAGGCGTTGCTATTGGCAGCCCTTTCATTGGATGGATCTCTGATTATTTTGAACGACGCTGTTGGCCACTGATCGTTTCCGCCATCATCGGATTATTATCCATAATGATCGTGATCTATAAACCGAATTTAAACTATGACCTCCTGCTTCTTTTGCTCTTTATACTCGGATTATCCGCCTCTGGCCAATCGCTGGTATTTGCGGTGATCAAAGATAATAATTATGTCTATCATTCCGGCGCAGCCAATGGCTTTAACAATATGGTGATTGTCTCGACCGGCGCAATTTTTCAGCCCCTCATCGGAAAAATATTAGACCTCACCTGGAGCGGCTCCCTACATAACGGCATTCGATTATATAGTTTACATAGCTATCAGCTTGCATTGATGCTAGTACCTCTTTCGTTATTTGTTGCGATTCTGATGAGTGCGTTTTTTATTCGCGAGACAAATTGCATGCCAAAGCAGTGATATGACTTATGAGCCCAATCATTGCATTTATCATACTTATTCTCGGCTTTGTGCTCCTAGCGGCCGGCGCAAATTTTTTAATTGATTCGGGCGCGAGCCTTGCAAAAAAACTAGGGGTATCTGCTTTACTCATTGGACTCACCATTATTGCGATCGGCACCTCGTTGCCCGAATTGATGATCTCTTTTTCCACTCTTTTTTCGGGTCAACCGAAATTAGCCATCGGCAATGCTATTGGCTCCAATATTACCAATATCGGTTTAATCTTAGGCGTTACCTCTCTCTATCGCCCTTTACAAATTCATTCGCACATTCTCAAAAAAGAATTTCCATTGCTATTTGTCGTCATGCTATTAGTTGGCCTCATGTTATTAAAACATCGGCTCGATCCCACGGATGGCTTATTGCTACTCTTGGGCGCCGTCGCTGTCATCGCCTGGTTTGTCTGGACCGGCTTAAAAGCCAAAAAAGAAAAACTCGCTGTAGAATATCAACAAGAACTCAAAGAACGCGATATCACGACAAAACCGTCTTATCAGAAAGACATTACTTATCTCATCCTCGGGATTATTTTATTAGCTGTAAGTGCAGAGATGGTTGTCCGCAGCACAACGCATATTGCAAATTATTTTCATATCAGCCAGCTCATCATTGGACTCACGATCATCGCACTCGGGACGAGCCTCCCTGAACTGGCGACATCATTGATCGGCGCAAAAAAACAAGAAGATGATCTGGTCGTGGGAAATATTATTGGCTCGAATATTTTTAATTTATTAGCCGTGCTCGCCGTGCCCGTTTTATTTCATTCGGTAATATTAAATAAATACGTCTTTTACAGGGATTTTCTCACCATGTTTGGCATCAGCATTATATCTTATCTCTTTGCGTTTATCAGCATTCGAAAACAAAAGAAGTTAACGCGTCCCATGGGCGCGAGCTTAATCATCATCTACGCGACCTATGTTGCGCTTCTCTATATTCGCTAGTATTTCAGCAACACCACCAAGAGCGCAATAAATCCGATCAAGATCAATGCCAATACGCCGAAGGTAAAAATGCTACGACTTAAATTTTTGCGTGAAAACGAATCGGGACTTGCTTTAACGCCACGATATAAAAACCAAATTAAAAAAACGGCAATCAGCGCCCATAAGATTTGCGCCCATGTGCTCATAAAAATACTTCCAAAAATAAT
Organism: Gammaproteobacteria bacterium RIFCSPHIGHO2_02_FULL_42_13; assembly: GCA_001801405.1. GTDB lineage: Bacteria > Pseudomonadota > Gammaproteobacteria > UBA12402 > UBA12402 > O2-02-FULL-42-9. Next base: position 21,453 of record MGXQ01000047.1, read on the forward strand.
AAAAACACAGTATAGTCTAATATATGAACAACATTCAAGCGCTCATTCAAAAAATTGTTGCCACGATCACAAAAACGTCATCTGTTCAAAAAATTATACTTTTTGGTTCAAGAGCCAGAGGTGATGCAGAAGAGCGATCAGATCTGGATATTGCTATTATGGCGCCCGAGATTTCAGATAGAGAATGGCTTGAAATATGCGACCGGATTGAAAAAACCGATACACTTTTAACCATTGACCTTGTACGCTATGATACTGCAGGAAATAAATTTCAGGAAAAAATTAAGCAAGAAGGAATTGTGATTTATGAGCGACACTAAAATAACGCAGTCACTGACCAACTTAGCAAATGCACTCTCTCGCTTACGAGAGGCTTTGCAAGAACCCAATCACAGTACTCTCGTCATTGATGGCACCATTCAACGATTTGAATTTGTCCTTGAGCTGTATTGGAAAACATTAAAACGATTATTGGCGAACGAAGGCATTGAGACAAACACACCAAAAGAGACTTTGAAAAAAGCTTATGCAGCAAAATGGATTGATAATGAACCCGCGTGGTTACAGATGCTCAATGATCGCAATGCTACTTCGCATATATACGATGAAGAGACAGCTCGACGTATTTACAAAAACATTCAGATTCATTTTTCTGAATTAGAAAAAACATTTGAAAAGATTAAAGAACGATTTCAGCCCGATAGATTGAGGTGAATGAAATGAAGCCCAACGTTTAGCATATTGTTGGGCTTCGCTTCGCTCAGCACCAACCTACATTAATAGCGAATCATTTGGTGCCGAAGGCCGGACTCGAACCGGCACGACTTGCGTCACTACCCCCTCAAGATAGCGTGTCTACCAATTTCACCACTTCGGCATAATCCTTTTTTACGTCCCGGAATCAAGCGCAGCTCGGAATCCAGAGAATCAACGTGCGGAACTAAAGCGTTCCCTGGATCCCGGATATTTCGCTTCGCGAAATTCCGGGACGACGACTCTCTTTTCCTTGTCATTCCGGAATTGCTGCGCGAGAAGCTACGTCATTCCGGAATTCCGCCGCAGGCGGAATATCCGGAATCCAGAAATATATTCCCTGGATCCCGGATAATGCTTCGCATTTTCCGGGATGACAGCGGAGAGATATGCGAACAAGTCGGTCTCAGCGGAGAGGACGCTTCGCTTACTTCTGAGCTGAGATCGATTATTTATCTTTGCTCATGCGAACAAGTCGGTCTCAGCTCAGAGGACGCAAAACGTCCCTCTGATTCTAAACAATTCATCGTTTTTCTAACGCATACCATTCTAATGATGAATACCAGCTTACCTCTGAGCTGAGGATTTATTTATGTCCTGCGATACTTTTTCAACGTTACTCAAAAAATCTTGGCTCTGATTGGTCTGGTGTTGGTGCGCCGCAAGATATGTTAATGTAATACTCGTCGCAAAAAATAAAGCCGCTAAAAAAATAGTAACCCTAAACAAAAACCCACCCGATCCACGACTACCAAACACCGTTTGCGATGCGCCACTACCAAACGCCGCGCCCATGTCCGCACCCTTGCCGCGCTGAATTAACACTAAACCAATCAACGCAATCGCAATGACAATATGAAAAATCAAAATAATTTGTTGCATGTGTTTCTCTTAAAAATTAAAAATTATAGCCGGTTATCCCTCTATTAAGGAACCGGCGGCGGCGGTACTGGCGGTGGTGGCGGTGGTGGCGGTGGTGGTGGCGAGAGGCGATTGATTTCTGCCACCGCACGCTCTTGTTGCACTCGAGCTGCACCCACTCCCCTATTATGCCCATCAACACGTCCTCTTAGCTCATCCGGCAATTGTAGATCACTCACGTCCAGCGTTATCGGCATTCCCTTCGCAGCTTTTAATAAATTTTCAATATCCGATGATGACGTACGTATTGCTTCTGCATGCAAGGTTCTTGGAGACATCTCTGCATTCGGTTTATAAGTCGTCCAACCTTTCTGTACTGCCAACTTCAATAGATCTCTATTCGCAGACACTTCATAACCCGGCATCACGCTGGTAATCTTTATATCATTATCATCATCGGCAATGATATAACCTTTGCCATGCAGATAATCATCCACTTTTTTTCCAACCAGCACCGCAGCCAGCGTGCCCACGGAATAAACCAACCCTAGCAAGATTTGCAAGATGAGTGGCATCTGCAATGATCTCACTGTATCTTTAAGCTCCTCGGCCGCCGCCTGTCGCTTCTTAAATTTCTCGGCAGGAAAATTCAGATTGCCATGTACATATTTTGCATGGCGAAGCCCCTGCGGTGCTGCTCCTGCTTGCAGCGCCGCCGTTTGTGCATCATCCCTATCCGTCTGACGTGCGGTAAGACGCATACGCTCTCTGTATATATTTCGCGTAAGGTCTAATCCGTGCAAATAGCGATCTAGCACTGTTTTATCTTGCTCGTATTGATCCGCAAAAGGCTGGCCCGCTCCATGCGGCATACCCATATCTGTATACACGCGCTCAAGGCGCGCATGCATATCCCGCGATACTGCGTCAAATCTCACTTGCGTCATTTCCACACCCGATTCTGCAACCGCTCGTCGCATCTGCATAACCAGTCTTTGTGCGTATGTCAAAAATTCTTTTCTCACCTGTTCTTGCAAGAATGGTCTGACATCAGCATCAGCATCAGCAGCAGGAGCAGCAGGAACAGCAGCCGCACCACCAGCAGGAGCAACACCAGCAGCAGGAACAGAACCATTAATGCGAGTTTGTAACTCAGTCACCAAGTGATTAAATCCTGCAGCACCAGCAGGAGCAGGAACAGGAGCAGGAGCAGGAGCAGCAGGAGCAGGAGCACCACCAGCAGCACCAGCAGCAGGAGCAGCAGTTGCATACATGTCTGTCAATCTCTGACGATTGGCAGCCTCCCGAATCCACTCTCTTGCACGATTTTTTTGTTGTCGATTTAATGGCATAATGATTCTCCTCTTCTTATTATCCTGCGGTTAAAGGATGTTTTTGTTCATCAAACTGATTGAAAAACATTTCATATTCACCATGGCTCGCTAAATTGCGAACTTCCATGTGATAGGCGTCTTTTTCCGCATTTAAATTCTGTACTTCTATCCACGCGGGAACTTCGATTTGTTTTGTCGACCCCGTAAACTCAATCAACGTCCATTTGCGGTTTCGTACTTCATGTACCATCGCGCGCGCGGCTTTGATCGCATCAATAAACGATCGTTTTCCATCAAATAAATCATTGGGCGCCGCAACCAGTGCCACACCAAAATCATACACACGATAACGCTCACTTGAATTAGGTATCTGTAATAACTTACCCGTCCCCGGCAATGATACATCATCCACATTCCAAATCGTCAGCGTTGCCCATCGTTCCGCTAACCAGTTTAATTCGCTGCGCGTCACCGGTCGCTCAAAAATTTCTTTACGCTTGGCTTGCAATTCTTCTTCGGACAATTGCTGATGCGATATTTTATCCCATAACTCTCGCTCGGGTTGGCTCGCAACAATCTCTGCAGCCATTTCGCCACTTTCTAATCGATTGGCTTCGGCCTCCGTTACAATCACCATCTGTGCATCAAACACGAGTGGCCAGGTCGACTCGCTCTGCGCAATAAACAATACCGTGTACGGCTCTGATTTGGCCGTGCCTTGAATGGGCGTGCCACCAAAAACACCGTCCTCAGAACAGCTCAAACCCGATGGCACCGGCGATCCATCCAATAATTCCGCCGTAAATTCTGTCTTTTCGCCCGAGGGATTATGGATAAAAAAATCTAAACTAAGCCCCTCAAACGACCTATTCTCGACCAGCAAAATCACCGGCAAGTTATGTATCCGCTTGATATCCTGAAAAGAGATGGTTTCTTGATCAGCCATGAGAACTTGCTCTTTATTTTACCGAAAGTATAGCATATTGTGCCTCAATTTCAGGGGGAATTCTAGTATCAAAGCAGAGCACAAGAGAAAAGCTCTGAGCTGCTATAATCCAGTCATAGCCTGCCTGGCATCAGCTCAGAGCTTATCATGCTGAACTCGCGTTAATATCTTCTTCAAAAAAATTCCCGTAAACGACTTTTTACATTGCGCGACTTGCTCGGGCGTGCCTTGCGCCACCAGCGTACCGCCTTTGTCGCCACCTTCGGGACCTAAATCAATAATCCAATCGGCTGTTTTAATCACATCTAAATTATGTTCGATAATCACAATCGTATTGCCGCGTTCGCGCAAATGATGTAACACATCTAACAACTGTTTAATATCGTGAAAATGCAAGCCCGTTGTCGGCTCATCCAAAATATACAACGTATTGCCTGTATCGCGCTTCGATAATTCACGTGATAATTTTACACGCTGCGCTTCACCGCCTGACAACGTAATCGCACTTTGCCCCAAACGAATATACGACAAACCCACCTCCATTAACGTTTGTGTTTTTTTCGAAAGCACTGGGATAGCCTCAAAAAACGCATGCGCTTCTTCGACGGTCATGTTTAAGACTTCATGAATATTTTTGCCTTTATATTTTATGCTTAAGGTTTCACGATTATACCGTTTGCCTTTACAGATATCACAGGTCACATAAATATCCGATAAAAAATGCATTTCAACTTTGATGAGCCCATCACCCTGGCAGGCTTCACAGCGACCACCCTTAACATTAAAACTAAAACGACCCGGCGAATAACCACGCGATCGCGCCTCTGGCACACTCGAAAATAACTCGCGCACCGGCGTAAAAATACCGGTATACGTCGCTGGATTCGACCGCGGCGTTCGACCAATGGGACTTTGATCGATATCGACCACTTTATCAAAATAATCTAAGCCGATAATTTCAGTATATGCGCCGGGTGTTAAATGCGTTGCTTTATTTAATTTCGTTGCGGCGATCGGATAAAGTGTGTCATTGATTAAACTGGATTTACCCGAACCCGACACGCCGGTGACGCAGGTCATTAATCCAATCGGAATATCGACATTAACATTTTTCAAATTATTACAAGTCGCACCACATAAACGCAATACACGCTGTTTATCGACGGCCATACGTTTTTTAGGGATCGCAATTTGCTGTTTGCCTGATAAATATTGGCCTGTTAAAGATTCTTTGCATTGTTGAATGGTAAGCGCCGTCCCTTGTGCGACCACCCGACCGCCATGCACACCCGCGCCCGGACCCATATCCACAATGTAATCCGCATCGCGAATCGCCTGTTCATCGTGTTCAATCACAATAACGGTATTGCCTAAATCACGCAAATGCATGAGTGTTTTTAACAACCGTTCATTATCGCGCTGATGCAAACCAATCGTCGGCTCATCTAAAACATACATCACACCCATCAATCCTGCGCCAATTTGACTGGCTAAATGGATGCGTTGGCTTTCACCACCAGACAAGGTTTGTGATCGACGATCTAATGTTAAATAATCTAATCCAACATTGACTAGAAACTGTAATCGATTAATCACTTCTTTTAAAATACGCGCTGCAATTTCTTGTTTATGGCCTGAAAATTTTGCCTGTTGCAAAAACAGCAATACCTGTTCGATTGACAGACTCGTTAATGTCGGTAAATTAACATCTTGAATAAACACATAACGCGCTTCTTCACGCAAACGCGCACCCTGACAAGTTTCACATGGCTTAATCGTTAAATAACGCGACA
>MGXQ01000048.1 GCA_001801405.1 Gammaproteobacteria bacterium RIFCSPHIGHO2_02_FULL_42_13
TCTTCAACTTCCTCGCGACCACCACTGAAGATGTGGAAATGGATTTCATGTATTTGACCCAGTTGTCTACACTAGCCGCTTCCACATCATACAAGGATTACGATGAAATCTGGTTTGAGGATTCTGCCGGTGTTGAAATCAGCGGCACCAGAATGTCTCCGACAAGCACTAAGCCGTATATTGATTTCACTGAAAATGCGCTTGTGGTTAAAACCACTGACTCAAGCGGGAAGAACTTGTATCTGAAAGCCAAAGTTGCCGCTATCGGCAGCAGCTATAATGGCACATCCGGCCATTATCTTGGCTACAAAGTGAATGCCTCTGGCGATATAGTGGCGAAAGGCGATTTGAGCGGCACTGGTTCTACCGAATATATTTCTCCCAGCAATGCTCCGACCGGAAATACCCACTATGTCTACAAGACGTATCCGGTATTTGCAAAGGAATCAGTAAGCTCTAACAAGCTTACAAACGGCACCAAGGATCTGTTCAAATTTAAGGTTACTGCGGTGAACGGAGATATTGCTCTCGCCGGTTTTACCTTTGATATTTCCACGACTACTGCCACACTGGCCGCAAGCTCACTATATTTGTACGACGTGACTGAATCCACTGAAGTGCAAATTAATGACAATGGCAGCGGTCCGACCCAGAGCGGCGCTTACAACTTTACCGGCTCTGGCGCGGTGTGGAACACCACCAGCACGGACTGGAGTACAAATTATTCGTCCGGTGAAATCACGGTAGCTCTGGGAACACCGAGGACATTCATCTTAAGAGGCAATATTACCGGTTCAACCACGGGCGCCTCAATGAGTGTGAGTATGGCTGGCGATGCCGCGTTCTTGAACAATGGCGCGACATTGATGTTGGCTCAAGCCGGTGCTCACAAACAGTCAAGCAATAATGACTTTATCTGGAGTGATAAGAACGCTTCCGGACACTCAAGCACTACTGCTGACTGGACAAACGGCTACTTGGTATCTGGCTTGTCTTCAACAACCAGTACTGTGGAAACCGTTGCTTACTAATCATTTTGATTTAGTAAAGCGAAAGCAAACACTCCGCCTTCTTGGCGGAGTTTTGCTATTGTTAAAAAATTATAATCGTGTTATATTGTTATCATCACATTTTAAATTTTTACATTTTAATTTATGTTGTCAAAGAAAAATATTTTATTTTTTAGCGCTTTGTTGTTGGTAGTTATAATTTTCGCGTGGTTGTTGTTGGCAAAAAAGAACGGCGGTGAAGATGTTGGTTTGAATAACTCGGAACAACTTTTTAACGTGGCCATTCCGGCTGATTTTGACGATAATAAAAAAGAGCGGCTGGCCGAGAAACTGGCGGAAGCTCGGGCATTGTATGAAAAAGATAAAAACTATAACTGGACGTGGGTGGTGTTGGGGAATGCGTATGAGTTTGTCAGGGATTATGACCGGGCCATACTCGCGTATGAGAAGTCGTTAGAATTAAACAAAAATACCATTACCGCGGTTTTGAGTCTGGCTGATATTTATGAAAGGCAAAAGAAAGATTATTCTTTGGCGGAAGAATACTACAAAAAGGCGATCGCGATAGATTATACCAAGCCGGATATTTATATTACTCTGGCTAAATTGTATGAATTTCGGCTCAATCAGCCGGATAAATCCGAAGCAACGTATTTACAGGGATTGCAAAATTTAGAAAATAACCCCGATCTTTTAGTCGGCCTGATTACGTTTTATCAGAGAACAAATAGCGCCGCCAAGGCTGGGGAGTACGCGAGAAAATTATTGGCTTTGTACCCCGATGACACGAGTTATAAGAAAGATTTTGGCGACTTAGCCAAATAATATTTATGAGAAGATATTTGGAGCAATTTATAAAATTATCCGTGGCCGCGACTTTTTTCGTCCCCTTGGTATTGATATCTTCAAAATTCATCTTTCCTTTCATCGTGCCGAAGATTTTGATTTTCCGCAGCCTGACGCTTTTGATGCTGGGCGCGTATGTGGTTCTTTTGGTAAGCGATTACGCGAGGTATAGACCGAGAGTAACACTGATTAATATCGCCGTTGTCGCTTTCTTTTTCAGTTTTTTTGTTTCCACATTTGTTGGCGTTGATTGGTATAGGAGTTTTTGGGATAACCACGAGAGGATGTTGGGCCTGTTTACGATTTTTCATTATGTGGTTTATTATTTCATCGCCACATCGGTGATCAAAGAAAAAAACGATTGGCGATGGTTATTGCGTCTTTTTTTGTTGGCTGGCGGCATAGCGATGTTCATTGGCTTGTTGCAAAAAATAAATCCGTTGTTGCTTTTGAATGACGGCAGCAGCCGCGTGTCAGCGACTTTAGGCAACCCGATTTATTACAGCGGTTACGGGTTGTTTTTGTTTTATATCGGCTTGATTCTTTTTTGGAAAGAGTCTGTGAAGGAATGGAAATATTTCGCGATTATTGGCGGAGCGCTCGGTTTTATGGGAGTATTTTTGGGCGGGACGCGCGGCACGCTTTTAGGTTTGATTGCGAGTGTTGGTATTTTAATGGTGAGTTATTTTTTCACGCTGAAAGAGCATAAAAAAATGAGACAGACGATTGGCGCGGTGATCGCGGCCGGCATAATAGTTTTTAGTTTGTTGTTCGCGTTCAGACAAACTAATTTTGTCCAGCGAATCCCAGCTGTTGGCAGATTGTTTAGTGTTTCTTTTGCTTCCAGTACCGGAGCGACCCGGATTATGGCTTGGAAAATAGCGGTCGCGGCGTGGGAAGAAAAGCCGGTATTCGGCTGGGGTCCGAATAATTTTTATTACGCTTTTAACAAGTATTATCAGCCGGAGTCTCTGGAACGCGGGTGGGGGGAGACCTGGTTTGACGCCGCTCACAGCGCGATTTTTAACGCTCTGGCGGTGCAGGGGATTGTCGGTTTGTTTTTATATGTTGGTTTGTTCGCTATCGCGATTGTTCAATTGTGGTTTGGTTATAAAAAGAAAGTTATTGACGCGCATTTGTTGGGCATCGGCGCCGCGTTTTTGGTCGGGCATTTTATTCATAATGCCGTAGTGTTTGAAAATCCGACTTCTTATCTTTATTTTTTCTTTTTTCTCGCTTTTGTCAACAGGCAAACCTTCGGTGTTGAGGAAAAAGAAAAAAAAGAAAAGACGGTTTCACCGGCTTTGACGATGGCAATGTTAGTTGTGGTGTTATTTTTAATTTACTCAACCAATATCAATGTCGCTCGCGCGAATATGACCAGTCTGCGGGTTTTGGGAGCGATGCAGACCGGACAGCTGGTGGCGGAGACATATCAAAAAGCGGTGGAGATGTCTTCGCCGCACATTGATGATATTCGCAGTGATTTTGTGCGGAGTTTAATTATGATTATTCCGCAATATAACAAAGCCAGTTTTACTGATAAGGCAAAAGAGTTGTATCAGCTGGGCTATGATGAATCAAAAAAGAATTTGGTTTTGCATCCGTTGGATATCCGCACACACTTGCAATTCGCGCAATTGATTCAGCAAGGAGTAATGGAGTTGAAAGAACCGCCGCAATCTCTGCTTGAAGCCGAGACAGTTTTGAAGGATGCTCTTGTTAAGTCGCTGAAACGCCAGCAGATTATTTATCAATTGGCCATGCTTGAGTTGTTGATCGGCAAGCCGGATGAAGCCGTAATTTTGTTGCAATCTGCCATAGATGATGATGACAGGATAGGAGAGGGTTGGTGGCGGTTGGCGTTGGTTTACGCGCAAACCGGCGACAATGATAAAGCCAGAGAAATCATAAAGACAGCGCAAGATAAGGGTATTGTGTTTGACGCCCAAGGGAATAGCGTTGTTTCTATGATTCTTCAGGCGGATGAGAAAAGTAAGTAGTTTTGGTCAGGTTAATCATTTTTTCTAAAGTCAGCAGTTTTACTATTTCAGAAGCGCGCACAGCGCGTTTTTTTGTTTCTTCGCGATTGTTTATCGCCCAGAGGATCGCGTCTGCCAGTTGTTGAGAATTTTCCGACTCAACCAACAGTCCACTTTCCCCATCATTTATTAAAGATGGCACGCCGCCGATATTTGTGGCGATTATTGGAGTTCCGCGCGCCATTGCTTCCAGGAGTGTGTATGGAAGGCCTTCTTTGCGCGACGGCAGGATGAACAGATCAAATGCCGGCAGATATTGCGCGGCGTCATCAAGCGCGCCGATTAAAAATACGGTATTTTCAAGTTTGTATTTTTTGATCAAATTTTCTAATCTACCTCTTTCTTTCCCCTCGCCAATAACAACAAATTTCACGTCGTCATTCCGAGAAAATCCGCCCGCAGGCGGATGAGCCGAAGGATCCCTTTTTAATAAGTTGACTGCCTCAATTAAGATATCCAACCCTTTTGTCAGATAAAGATTAGCGATTGTCCCTACCATAATGTCATCCCCGCGAAGGCGGGGATCCAGGAATCGTCGCGCCTCTTCTTTAATTAAAAATTTTGGCACTTCAATTCCCAGCGGAATTTCAACAAGTTTTTTCTCTGGTATTCCTATCTGTTTGCCGGTAAGTAAATCTTGCGGCGACAAAACAATAATTTTATCTTTCCATCGCGCTGTGAGTTTTTCCAAAAAGCGATAGAAAATTTTTCCAATCTTACGCGTGGGTTCATTAAAGACCCAACCATGAACTGTGTAAATAATTAAAGACGAATAATTGATAATTAACAATTTTGCGAGCGAGCCGAGAAGGCCGGCTTTGGAGCTGTTGAGGTGGATAATATCTGGTTTGATTTTTTTGTATAGTTTGGCTAGTTCAAATACAGCCTTAGTATCATGAAAGGGCGAAATCGATCTGATAAGGTATTTTAGTGGCACAATCGAAATGTTATTTGTTTCACGTTTCATGTCCCATGATTGTAGTTTATTTTGCAAATCTAACCGTCCAGCCGGCTCTCCGACAGCTATAGTAATATCAAAATTTTGGCCTAAATTCGTAGCCAAATCAAAAACATATCTCTGCGCTCCACCCCACTCGCCTTGAGTAATTACATATAATATTTTACGCATATTTTTATTCAGCAATATGTAAGAATCGCCAGCGTTATTTACACTTTCGTAAGTCATTGCGAGCCTTCGCAGGCGAAGCAATCCACACCGTTATCGCGTTCTAATGCGATTGCTGGATTGCTTCGTCGCGCGAGCTCCTCGCAATGACAGATTAGCCGTTTAACAGTTGTGAAACTGTATACAACGCTATTAAATCTTACAAGTAATATGTCCAGTATAGTAATAAAAACGCATTTTGGCAAATAGGGGAAAGAGAAAAAAAGTTATCCACACCCTCTCACTTTGGATTGCTTGCGCGATTTATGCTATACTATTAACAGAATTTATTTTTAACTAAGACGAAAATTTTTTAATTTATTAATTAAGCTTCATTTTTAATATGTACAACTTTATGTACAACAGAAGAAGAATGTTTTGCCTCTTGTTGGTGGTGGCAGGGTTGGTGTTAGCGCCAGCTTTAGTATTTGGCGCTACCAGCGTTGGCAACAATACATCAGTCGGGGGAACATTAGGCGTTACCGGCGCCACCACTTTAGACGGCGCAGTCACACTCGGCAACGCGGTGAATGATGACATAACTGTTAGTGGAAGACTGGGAGCATTAAC
>MGXQ01000049.1:0-18826 GCA_001801405.1 Gammaproteobacteria bacterium RIFCSPHIGHO2_02_FULL_42_13
GCTCAAAAGGCATTAGAATTAAATGGCCAGGATCTTGGTGGACGTCCATTAAAGGTCAACATTGCCAAGCCAAGAGAGGCGGGTGGTGGTAGCCGTGGTGGTCGCGGTGGTGATCGCGGTGATCGTGGAGGTCGTGATCGTTACTAATCGATAAGGTCTTTAGATCTTTAAAAAGCCTCGCTTCACGCGGGGCTTTTTTTTATCGACGCGAAAACTTAATCAATGTGATTTTTATAAATAATTCCCAGCGCTAGATTATGTTCATCAATCGCAATTTGAAATGCTTTTTCTCTATCATATGGATTGTAATCATTTGGCAGATCATAAGTGTGTTCTTGAAACCATTGATAGGTATTCACCTTGTTAAACACAACGCAGGGCTGAAAAACATCAATTAATGCATAACCTTCATGTTGAATGGCTGTTTTTAATAAATTTTTTAATTGATTGATATTTAAAGAAAATGATCGCGCAACAAATGATGCATTTTGTGCGATTGCGATTGCGATAGGATTGAGCGGCATATCAGTGACGGATTGAATAGGGCTTTTGAATCCGATCTGGCTGGTCGGGGAGGCCTGTCCTTTGGTGAGGCCGTATACCATATTGTTATGCACGATATGTGTGAGATTGGGATTTCGCCGAATGGCATGTAGAAAATGATTTCCACCTTCACCATACATATCGCCATCACCGCCCTCGGCAATGACAACGAGCTCGGGGTTTGCTAGTTTAATTCCGGTAGCCACGGGTAGTGCGCGCCCGTGTAATCCATTAAACATATTTACATTAAAATATTGAGGTGTTTTGGCCGCTTGTCCAATACCGCTCACGACGACCGCTTGTTGTGGACTGATGTTTAGTTCCTCAAGCGCTAATTTCATGGCGCGCAAAATTTGAAAATTGCCGCAGCCCGGGCACCAGGCAATATCAGGTTTGTTTTTGTCATAACGTGTGAGTGCTATATTATTTTTCATTAGAAATATGCTGTAATTGCCGAGTTAAGCCTTCAACAGAAAAGGGTGATCCGTCATATTGCAAAATCAAATGATCTGATCTGACATTAAATTCACGGTGCAGTAAGCTGTCAAATTGTCCGCTACTGTTATTTTCGACCATAATAATTTTGTGCGCCTGATGGAGATACTTTTTTGCTTCCGGATGTAGGGGATAGAGTTGAGCAAAATGCAGCATGGCAAAGGAAGTAGTGTTTAGCTGTTGAAGTGTTTCTTGAACGACACCATAGTTTGATCCCCAACAAACAACGAGGAACGTAAAATTTTCTGAACCAATAAATGTGGGTGCATACGCGTATTTTTTTATTGATTCTAATTTTTTTAGTCGTTTGTTTTGCATAGTAATACGTGTTTTTTTGTCTTCTGCAATATACCCAGTTTCGTTATGCTCATCGCTATCGACACAGACGATGCCATCGCCATAATTTGGAATGCCGCGTGGAGATATGCCATCTTCAGTTAATTGGTATCGCTGGTAACAGGAATCTGTTTTAATGATATGCGTTTCGATTTTTTGCGTTAAATCAAAAACATCTGTGCAGTAAAGGGAGTCTAGAAAAAATTGATCTGCTAAAATAAAGACAGGTACTTGAAATTTATCAGCTAGGTTAAATGCTTTTTGTGTTAATTGAAATGCTTCTTGTGGTGTGCCAGGTGCCAATATAATACGAGGGAACTCGCCGTGTCCGGCGTATAGTACTAAATTAAGATCGCTTTGTTCAGTGCGTGTTGGCAATCCTGTGGCAGGTCCGGGACGTTGACCAATGAGGACAACAAGTGGCGTTTCAATCATGCCGGCCAAGCTGATTGTTTCGCACATTAATGCAAACCCGCCTCCCGCCGTTGTGATCATCGCTCTTGCGCCAGCATACCAAGCACCTAGCGCCATATTGGCTGCGCTAATTTCATCTTCTACTTGTTCGATAATAATAGGTCTATCGCGTGCCGCTTTAGCCATATGGGTGAAGACACTGGTGCCTGGTGACATTGGGTAGGCGGTCACGAAATTGCAGCCACCCGATATGGCGCCGGCGGCAATTGCTTCTGCCCCGGAGATCAAGTGATCTTGTTTTGCAGTAGTCGCGATGAGTTTATATTTAGTTAGCTTTTTTTCCTCGCATAATTTGTCAGTTAGTTGGTAACCATATTCAATGGATTGCTGGTTTTGGTTTGCAGTTGCTTTAGAAAAATATTTTTTTATTTCAGGGATGTAGTGTGTTGGAGAAATCGCAAATAATGATAGTACAATGCCGATCACAATGCTGTTAGGAATTGTTTTTTCATTACCATTTTGCACATTATCTAATAGTGGAATTTGGATAAGGGAATGTTTTTCCGCAATGAGTGAGTGATCGGCGATGATCGTTGTATTTTTTGTAATACGGTCGCATAAATGGTCGATATTAAATCGATTCATTGAAATCAATAAATCGATGCGTTCAACAAAAGCCAATACAGGGGAGGTTGAGACATGTATTTCAACAGAATTGTTGCCGCCGCGAATTCTTGACATGTATTCAGATGTAGAGAAAACATAAAATCCTGTGTGTTGTAATAACAATGGCGCCAAGAACAATTCTATTGTTTTCAGTCCTTGACCTGCTGCGCCATGGATGACGATGGAAATATCTTTTATTTTTTTTTGCATGGAAAAAACAATTAACGCCTACTTTTATTAATAGTACTAATATGGTATTATATTCATATTTTTCATAAACGCAATAAAATACCAGGGTGGGTTTAATTTGAGCAATACACTATTAAAGAAAATGACTCGTCAAGCTTACCCACTTGGTTTTACGACCGCGGTGGAGTCCGATACGGTGAGGGCTGGTTTAGACGAAGAGGTGATTCGTTTAATTTCGCGGAAAAAAAATGAACCATCATTTTTACTGACATGGCGGTTGAATGCCTATCGCCATTGGCAAACAATGCATGAGCCAAGTTGGTCGAATTTGAAGTTAAACCCCATTGATTATCAAGCGATTAGCTATTATTCTGCGCCAAAATCTAAAACGGATGGTCCCAAAACATTACAGGACATCGATCCCGAAATTCTTCGAGCCTATAATAAATTAGGTATATCGTTAGAAGAACAAAAGCACTTGTCGGGTGTCGCGGTCGATGCAGTATTCGATAGTGTATCAGTGTGGACAACCTGCAAAGAAATACTGAATGAAGTAGGCGTGATTTTTTGTCCTTTTTCTGAGGCGGTTTTGCAATATCCAGATCTGATTAAAAAATATTTAGGCTCGGTTGTTCCCTATCGAGATAATTTTTTTGCCGCATTGAATTCTGCTGTCTTTAGCGATGGTTCGTTTGTCTATATTCCAAAGGGGGTGGCTTGCCCCATCGAATTATCGACTTATTTTCGTATGAATGCGGCGAATACGGGGCAATTTGAGCGTACGTTGATTATTGCTGAGTCTGGTTCTTCGGTGAGTTATTTGGAAGGGTGTAGTGCGCCTATGCGTGATAATCATCAGTTACATGCCGCAGTGGTTGAATTGATTGCGCTGGATGACGCGGAAATTAAGTATGCTACGGTACAAAATTGGTATCCAGGTGATGAAAAAGGAGAGGGGGGTGTTTATAACTTGGTGACCAAGCGTGGAATATGCCGTGGTAAAAATTCAAAAATTTCTTGGACACAAATTGAAACGGGCTCTGCCATTACCTGGAAATATCCCAGCGTTATTTTAAAGGGTGATAATTCTGTTGGGGAATTTTATTCCGTTGCGTTGACGAATAACTATCAGCAGGCTGACACCGGAACCAAAATGATTCATATCGGGAAAAACACGAAAAGCACGATTATTTCAAAAGGTATTTCCGCAGGTTTTGCGCAGAATAGTTATCGTGGGTTAGTACGTGTTGCACCGCAGGCAAGCCATGCGCGAAATTATTCACAATGCGATTCTTTGTTATTGAGTGACCATTGTGGCGCACATACCTTTCCCTATATTGAGGTGCGTAATTCTAGCGCTAAAGTTGAGCATGAGGCATCGACCTCAACGATTAGCGACGAACAGATGTTTTACTTTCAGCAACGCGGAATTGATACGGAAAATGCTATTTCAATGATTGTGAATGGATTTTGTAAAACGGTATTTAGCAAGCTCCCAATGGAATTTGCAGTTGAAGCAGAAAAGCTTTTAGAGTTAAGTTTAGAAGGATGTCAGGGTTGATGAGTGGAGATAATATGTTAGAGATAAAAAACTTACATGCATCGGTGCAAAAAAAATCGATTTTAAAAGGGGTAAACTTAACCATTAAACCTGGTGAAATACATGTGTTGATGGGGCCAAATGGCTCCGGTAAAACAACATTAGGGAAAGTATTGGCCGGCTCACCTAATTACATTGTTTCTAAGGGCCAGGTTTTATTTAATCATCATGATTTATTGATGCTTAGTCCGGAAGAGCGTGCGCGACGCGGTTTGTTTTTGGGATTTCAATATCCGGTGGAAATTTCTGGCGTGAGTAATATTTATTTTTTAAAAGCCGCATTGAATATATTACGTGCACAACAAGGATTGAAGGCGCTTGATGCATTAGACTTCAAAGCTTTAATTCAAAAAAAATTAGAAATATTAGAGATGGATGAATCATTTTTATATCGATCAATTAATGAAGGGTTTTCGGGGGGTGAGAAAAAACGCAATGAAATTCTGCAACTGTTGATTTTCAATCCAACGTTAGCAGTGTTGGATGAAACCGATTCAGGGCTGGATATTGATTCATTAAAACATGTTGCGGAAGGGATTAATCAGTTTCATCACAAAGATAATGGGCTGCTATTGATTACGCATTATCAGCGATTATTGAATTATGTTCGACCGGATTATGTGCATTTGTTTCATGATGGAAAGATTAAAAAATCGGGGGATTATCGACTGGTGAGCCATCTTGAAAAATTGGGTTACGAAAAAGCATTGACACGGGAGTTGGCATGAATTTTTCTGATGTTGAGTTTTGGAAACAAGCATTTACATGGCGCTCATCTGTATTAGACGGAAATGAGCCAACTTGGTTAAGTAAAATTCGAAAACTTGCCTTTTTAAACTTTTTGAAACAGGGGTTGCCACATAAAAAACTAGAAGATTGGAAATATAATGATCTGAACAAGTTGCTCTTGCGTGATATCTGTCTTACTGGGGCTGAACGAGAGGGGGCGTTGTCTGTTCTGGATCGTCCGAATTATGTTAATTCTAATTGCCTTGTTTTTGTAAATGGCCGGTATTGTCCAGAATTATCTTTGCGTAATGAGTTTTCTGCTAATATAAATGTTTATTCATTTTCTGAAGCGTTAAAAATAATTCCTAGCTTAATGAAGTTCCTATTTTTTAAAAAAACATATCAAACGAAGCAAGCATTTACTTCTTTAAATACGGCATTTGCTCGGGAAGGTTATGTTTTGCATATTTCGCGAGAAGTGCAGTTGAATTTGCCTATTTATATTTTATTTATAGGGGATCATGTAAATAACAATAGTTTGATGTACACACATAATTTTATTCTTCTTGAAAAGGGAGCGAAAGCAACTGTTGTGGAGCATTTTTATGACGATGCATCCGAGCCTTATATGCATAGTAATTTCACGGAGATGTATTTGTTGGATAACGCAGTGCTGACGCATTATCACTTGGGTGATGCGTCATTAGCGTCATGTCATCTTGCCGATTGGCATGTTTCGCAAGGGAAGAATAGCGTGTTCCGATCTTTTTCTTGTGCCTTGGGCAGCGATTTTTCTCGTCATGATTTGCATGTTCAGCTGGATGCATCGGGTGCGCAATGCGATTTAAGTGGTCTTTATCACGTGAAACAGACGCAGGAATTGGATTATCATACGTCCATTAATCATGTCAAGCCAAATTGCAAAAGTCATGAGTATTACAAAGGTATTTTGAATGATTCGGGACATGGCATTTTTAATGGGAAAGTAACGGTGTATCCAAATGCGCAGAAAAGCCAGACCAGCCAACTAAATAAGAATATATTGCTTTCTGATCGCGCTGAAATTGACACTAAACCAGAATTAAAAATTTATGCAGATGACGTTAAGTGTACACATGGTGCGACGGTTGGACAACTATCGGAAGATGAACTGTTTTATTTACGTGCACGGGGTATAGGCGAGGATGTCGCCCGTCGATTTTTGTTAAAAGCATTTATCAGCGATATTGTCGATACGATTGATATTGCAGCCTTTCGGGATTATATGTTGAATCGAATGATGCGCGCCTTGGAGGTATAATATGGAAATGAAGCCCAATGCGATAGATCTTGTTCGAGACGATTTTCCTATTTTAAAAACCAGTAATCGTAACCGGCCGTTGGTGTATTTTGATAATGCGGCGACAACTCAAATTCCCTCTCAAGTGATCAAGGCGATGACAGATTATTATATCTACCATAACGCAAACATTCATCGTGGGGTGTATGAGCTCAGTGAGCGCTCAACGCTATTGTACGAAGGCGTGCGTAAAAAAGTTCAGAATTTTATTCATGCTAAGTCAGATAAGGAAATTATTTTTGTTAGAGGAACCACGGAGGCAATTAATTTAGTTGCGCACAGTTTTGTACGGCAACAATTGAAACCGGGTGATGAGATTATTGTTTCTGAGATGGAACATCACTCCAACATTGTGCCGTGGCAATTGTTATGCCAAGAGACAGGTGCGTTGTTGCGTGTTATTCCGGTGACGAATATAGGCGAGCTCGCTATAGATGAATATGAAAAGTTGTTAAACGCACGTACAAAATTCGTTGCGATAATGCATGTTTCTAATGTATTAGGCACCATCAATCCGATTAAACAAATGATCACATTAGCGCATGCGCATCATGCGACAATTTTAATAGATGGCGCACAAGCTATTGCGCATTTATCTGTGAACGTGCAAGACTTAGATGCCGATTTTTACGTTTTTTCTGGACATAAAATGTATGCACCAACCGGTATCGGGGTCTTATATGGTAAAAAGAAGTGCTTAAGTAAAATGACGCCATATCAAGGCGGCGGGGATATGATTGAAAAAGTTTCTTTTTATGCGCTTCCGGTGTTTGCTGATTTCCCAGCTAAATTTGAAGCGGGCACGCCTAATATTGCTGGCGTGGTTGGATTGGGTGCGGCCATTGATTATTTAATGCAAGTAGATCTCAGTTTGTTGCGAGCGCATGAAAATAAACTAGTAGATTACGCACTGAGTCGATTGATTAATATGTCCTATGTTCGTTTGATTGGGCAGTCAGATACAAGAATTTCGATTATTTCATTTGTTGTTGATAGGGTACATGCGCATGATGTGGCGAGTATTTTGGATGTAAATGGTATTTGTATTCGGGCGGGGCATCATTGTGCGATGCCGTTGATGGAACGATTTAACGTGCCCGCAACGGCCAGAGTGTCGTTTTCTTTTTATAATACATTTTCTGAAATTGATCATTTTTTATTGGTATTAGAACAGATTAGGAAAATGTTTTTATGTGTTTAGATCTACAAGCGCTCTATCAAGAAATTATTCTTGATCATAATCGTCACCCCAGTAATTTTAAAAAACTTGATCAGGCGAATTATGTTTTAGAGGGTTATAATCCGTTATGCGGTGATAAAATTATTCTCTATTTATCCTTGCACAATAATCTTATTCAAGATATTGGCTTTCAGGGGGAAGGATGTGCGATTTTTACGGCATCTGCATCTTTAATGACGGAAGCAGTTAAAGGAAAAACGGTAGAGGAGGCGAGGAAAATTTTTAAATTATTTCACGATGGTATGACGACTTCTAAAGATAATCATATTCCGTTCGATAAATTATCTGTTTTGTCCAATGTTAAAAAGTTTCCCATGCGAGTAAAATGTGCGACATTGGCGTGGCATGTATTGAAGACCATGATTGATCCGGTCAGCGATGACTTGGACAAATAATGCCATGTTTTTTATGCCCCCCCTTAAGTCACCTTGTTATGCGATAAATAAGAAAACACGATCAATATTCGCCTAAATCGAAAAACAATGTTAGAATTGCCCATTTTTAAAGTAATCTCCGCTGCTTGCAGCACAAGACAAGGGCGCTGGGGAGTCCAGAGGGGAGCAATGCAATGTTCCCCTCTGGTCGCCGTTCGCGCGGGTTTCCCGCGCAGGCGAAATCAATTAAGGAAACAATCTCGGCCGCTTGCGGCCGAGTTGTTGGAATGGGGAGTTAATTATAATGCGAAAAATTTTCTTGAGTTTGCTATCAGTCTCTGTTATCACCTTTGCGAAACCACCCGCGACCAATTTAGGGTTGTTAAAAAAACAACTGAATACGTATTGTTCGTCGGGTCAGTATATGCAAGATATTGCCGATGCGCTTCGACCCGCCAAACTTTATTTGTGGGAGCGTATTCAAAGCAATCATCAAAATAAAAAGCTAGCGGTCGTGTTTGATGCAGATGAAACGATGATCGGTAGCGTTCAATTAATGCAAAGCAATGATTTTGGTGAAACCCCCGCGTATGTGATGAGCATGCTAAAAGGCGGAAAATCATCGGTGATCAAGCCGACGCTTGAATTATATCGGTTTGCGCAAAAAAATCATGTCGCCACGTTTATTATTACCGGGCGTCCTGAAACGCTTCAAAAAACTACCGAACAAAATTTTAAAAATGATGGTTACAAGAACTGGACATATTTGTATATGTCTCCGGTGAATCCTGTTACAAAACCGCATTCTATTGTGCCGTTTAAAACAGCGATGCGTAAAAAGATAACACAAGCAGGTTACGATATCGTTTTAAATGTCGGCGATCAATACTCTGATTTGTCGGGTGGATACGCCGATAAAGATGTTAAGTTGCCGAACCCGTTTTATTATGTACCGTAAGATGTATCGTAAGATGGCGCGCGAGTTGTTTTAGCTCTTTGCTGATTATCGTTGCATATATTGATCAAGCCGGCTGTTATACCTGCAAAGCCGATAGCGCTCTCTAGATCATGTATACCTAATAAGTATCTTATGGCTAGTGCAGCGGCCGGTAATAGTATTTCAGGTCGAAGTAGTTTTCTGGGATTTGGGCATGGAAAGAAACGAGGCATATGTGTTCTCCTTATTTTTTTTATTTAGAATGTTATCAGTTTGATTACGCATTGGCAAGTATTTTCCGTCTCGCCATAAATTCATTTGATCATTGTAATGTCGGCTAAATGGATTGCCGGATTGCCCCAGTGTTTGAATATAAATGCTGCGGTTCAAATCACCTAAATCAATAATTTCCCGATAAGATGCGCCTTCGGTTTGATCAAAACTATCGCTTGGAAAAGAAGCAACATCGACGGTATATAGTCCGCCGGGTGTTGCGATTGTGCGATTAACCAGCCAACCTAAGGCTTTTGATGAACCAATTCCTAAGTTTTTAAAGACGGCGTGATGGGCGTTTTGCCATTGCCAATTTTGCATTGTGTTGCCAAATTGTTTCTGTAATTTTTTAATGGCATTGGCCAGCGTTTGGCTGAGCACCTCGGGGCATTCCATGTGCATACTGGTTTTGCAATAAGAGCCATTATTTTTTAATTGTGCAACAATAAATAATGGGTCGAATACTGGTTTTGCAGTGCGAATCGGTTCAGGTACGAGAAAACGTAATTCATTTGTCCAGACGGAAAAAATAGTAGCGGCCGTGCTATTTAAACTCATGTCGCCATTCCAATTTTGTAATTGTTGCAAGGCTTCTTTGCTTGCGTTATTTAACGGCTTTGTTGCAAGCAAGGTGGTTTTTAAATCGCGCCAAAAATAATCTTGAACATCTTGTTGCATATTTTGCATATCTTGCATCGTGATATTATTTTTTAGTGTTGTAATCAAATCGGTAATGCGTTCCGCACGATAAGGCGGCTTGAACCATTGGAATGTGATCGGATAAAGATAATTATCTGGAACGACTTTAT
This sequence comes from Gammaproteobacteria bacterium RIFCSPHIGHO2_02_FULL_42_13, assembly GCA_001801405.1. Lineage (GTDB taxonomy): Bacteria > Pseudomonadota > Gammaproteobacteria > UBA12402 > UBA12402 > O2-02-FULL-42-9. The sequence continues at coordinate 9,945 of MGXQ01000049.1, forward strand.
TGTTTGCGGTGACAATAAATCCCTTTTGAGGATTGTATACATAAGGGAGTTGATCAAATGGAATGAACCCATCCCATTGATGTTCTCCGTCAGCTTGCACGGGTAAAATACCAGTCCAGCCACTTCGAATCGGAATATGTCCGGCCATCTGATAGCCGATGTTACCCTCTGTATCGGCATACACAAAATTTTGTGTGGGTGTGACAAAGAAGCTTAATGCCTTTCTAAAATCTTGCCAGTTTTGCGCATAGTCGATCAGCATAAAAGCTTCTGCGCTGGTATCGTTCGGCATGAGTGACGTGCTTTTTAATGCAATGTTTGGGCCGATTTTTTTTGTATCATTGACGTTACTGATGATCGGGCCCTCGGGACTAATTTTAATATCAAAGGGGAAGGGCTTTTGTCCTTTTATTTTTATCGTGTCATGAATGATGTTAAATGTCGCATTTTGAGGTTCAATATAAAGATCTTGTGCGTTTGGATTGACGTCGGTTACGCCCCATGCAATATGATCGTTATGACCAATGACCACCGCCGGAACACCGGGGAGCGTTGCGCCAATGACATGCAACCCGGGGCCTTGTAATTCTGCTAAATACCAAACGGAAGGCGCAGAGAGTGATAAATGTGGATCATTGGCTAAAATCGGTTTGCCGGTTTTGGTTAATTTACCGGAAAGCACCCAACTGTTTGAACCTTTTCCGGGTGCATCTTTTAGGCCGAGCAATGTACGCAGTTGTTGATCGGTTTCAATAATATTTTGAAAAGTTGAGAGGGCACTATTTTGATTGCTTTGCACCAAGTTATCCGCAGATGTTGTTTGCGGTAATTGCGATTGCTGTAAATCTTGCAGCGATAAAATAGTAGGGGCAGAATCAGGATAAGGTGGATTTAAAACAGGAATTTGATCTTCGCCCAATGTGTGTTTAATGATGTAGTTTGTTAATTTTTGTTGCCAACTATATTGTAAATTCCATGCCATTATTTTTTGCCAAGCGATACTGTCGATGTTTGTCCAGCGTGCGGGTTTAAAATTAAATACTAAAAATTCGATGGGCAAATGATGCGTGTCGATGTAAGCGTTAACGCCTGCCGTATAACTGTTCACCATCGCTTGCAATGGGGGGCTAAATGAAAGCCATGCGGTTTGTGCTGCGCGATAAAATCCTAACGTGCGTAAAAATTTATCTTCTTTTAATGTTCTAGAACCAAAGATTTCACTTAAGGTGCCTTGCGTGGCGCGTCGTTGTAATTCAATCTGCCATAGACGATCGCGCGCATGCATATAGCCGAGCGCATAGTAGGCATCGTTATCGTTTTTTAACGCGTGAATATGTGGTATGCCAAACGAATCGCGCGTAATGATGACTTGTCCATTAGGTGCGTCTAATGTAATTGTTTTAGGATCGGTAGGCCGATAATAAAAATAAAGTGAAGCAGCTAAAATGATGCCAAGTACAATAATCGTGCTAATGATATAGGCGATAATTTTCAATATTTTTTTCATAGGGATCCCTTTAGTGAGGTAACGTAGCGTACCTTAATGGGCATTAGATTTCAATGTATGCGATATATATTGAATTTTGGTGCCCTGAAGAGGAGTTGAACCTCTGACCTTTCCCTTAGGAGGGGAACGCTCTATCCGTCTGAGCTACCAGGGCTTATATTGATCATGTCTGATTTTAGAGCATTCAACAAGAATTGCACGATGATTTTTTGTCATTATGTTTGCATCGTTACAATAAAACCTTTTAAATAATTTGTTTCAGGGATGTTGGGGTGAATCGGATGGTCGGGGGCTTGATGGCATTGTTCTAATATGATGGGCTGACGTCCCACGTTGTGGCCTGCTTTTGCAAGACACAAGAGTAAATCTTCGGCAGAGAGATGCATGGAGCAAGAAGCGGACAATAAAATACCGTGGGGGGTTAATAAGCGCATCGCCGCTTCGTTGATATGTTGATAGGCTTTTAAACCGGTATGGTAATCTTTTTTGCGTTTAATGAAGGCCGGTGGATCGAGAATAATGACGTCGAATTTTTTGCTGGAGTTGTTTAAATTTTCTAATTCTTGTTGCGCCTTGCCTGCGTGTGTGGTGACATTTTTTAACTCATTGAGTTTACAGTTTTCATCGAGTTGTGCGAGTGCTGCAGTTGAACTGTCAACCGCGGTCACTTGTTTTGCCATTTTTGCGCAGGGGAGGGTAAACGCGCCCGTGTAACAAAATACATCCAATATGTTTTTATCATTGCAATAGGTGGCGATGCGCGCACGATTAAATCGATGATCGTAAAACCATCCTGTTTTTTGGCCGTTTAACAAATCAATCATAAATTGACATTGATTTTCTTCGATGACACATGGAGCGGCGAGTTGGCCATAAGCGATTTCCGTGTATTTTTCCATCCCTTCATTCGCGCGTTCACTGCTAGCATTTTTAATAATAATGCATTTGGCATGGGTTGTTGCTAATAACGCGGACATGATTTCATCTTTTAATTTTTCTATGCCCGCAGTATTAATTTGAATAACAAATGTTTCTCCGAAGCGATCAACCACTAAACCTGGAAGTCCATCGCTTTCGCCGTAAATCAACCGATAGTAGGGTTGAGAAAAAAGTTTTTGACGCAACGTTAATGCGCGGTGAAATCGTTTTTGAAAAAAAAATGTATCGATGGGTTCGGCGATATCTTGTGTGAGGAGTCGCACGGCCAATAGATTATGCGGATTAATGTAACCAATGCCAAGATTATTTCCGAACGAATCATGAATATTGATGAGTTCGCCTGTTTCGAACGATTTTAAGGGGGTTTTGACATTATTGATTTCATTGCTATAAATCCATAGATGTCCGCGCGTTAATCTCATTTCAGCGGATTGATTTAATTGTATATGATTTAACACGTGCGTGATCTCGCTTAGATATTTTAGCACTGTCTTTGTTAAGTGATTGGCTGAGGTGCCTGGACTCGAACCAGGATCGCTTGAGTCAGAGTCAAGAGTGCTGCCATTACACTACACCTCAAATGGTACCGAGAGTCGGAATCGAACCGACACGGTATTGCTACCACCAGATTTTGAGTCTGGCGCGTCTACCAGTTCCGCCATCCCGGCCCATATCAGAGTTCCGAAGTATAGCAGAGCTATTGGATTATTTGCAATGCAACTCTCGTTTCTTATTCAGAAGTTTTGAAAACAGTGTTCTTAAATGTTGAGCTATTTCTTGTTTTTCACCTAGAAGCTCTAATACTTCTGCGACCGCTTCAATAGTAGATAAACACTCACGTCGTGGTTCTTTTCGCAATTCTTTGTATAGCGATTTATGTTGCGGTGTCAAAATAATGCGATGCAGTTTAAGTAGCCACGCATTACGCCACCATAAGGCTTTGGCTTGACTCCAACTACCATCTAAGACAAGAATTCCGTCAAGGTGTTTTGGGTTTTCGATGAGTGTTCCTTTTTTTGAAACAAACTGTAAGGGTTTTTTGCTGTTTGGGTTGCCCTTAACGCCACTACCCAAATAGAGTATTGCCCAACGTTTTGGATCTAGTTGTTTTTCACCAAGGATCGCGCTCAGGCTTCTCCAAGACAGGCCAATTTTTAGTGTTGAATTGGGTAAGGCCAGGTGAGTCAAAAGTGCGGTACCAATTTCGTGATCAGGCTCTTGAGGATGTTGTAAAATTAATACATGTAGTTTAGTAGCGTGCTGACGAATTTCTGCGCACATGCAGAGTTCGAGAGGTTTTTGGCATTTTTCGCAAAACATAGGAATCACCTTAACGTGCAGGTTGCATTCTACATGGGACGGACAAAAACCACTAGCTCAATGAGAGGAGCTGGACAGAGGTGAAGAGGTTTGATACGCTTGTTATTTTTTTGATCAATTGAGTGATAATGAAACTCTCTGATTTTGACTACATATTACCCGATGAGCTGATAGCGCGCTATCCAGCGGAAAAGCGTAGCAGCAGCCGTTTATTATGCCTGGGCGATCAACTCATGCATCGAAAATTTATCGATATTTTAGAATTACTGCAGCCGAATGATTTGTTGGTCTTTAACGATACCAAAGTGATTCCCGCGCGATTATTTGGTTCAAAGCCAACGGGGGGCAAAGTAGAATTATTAGTTGAACGTATTTTAGATAACAATCAAGTGTTAGCGCATGTGCATGCCAATCGTTCGCCAAAAATTGGCAGTTGTTTTTATTTAGAAAATAGTGTCGAAATAAAAGTGGTTGATCGTAAAAATGATTTGTTTCAATTAGAATTTGTAACAGATGAAGCGGTTTTAGATATTTTAAATCAAATTGGTCATGTTCCGCTGCCGCCATATATTGATCGTAAAGATCAATTGTTGGATCGTGAACGTTATCAAACGGTTTATGCAAAACAAGATGGATCGGTTGCCGCACCGACAGCGGGTTTGCATTTTGATAAAGCATTAATACAAGCGTTAAAAGACAAAGGCATTAAGACAGCGTTTTTAACGTTGCATGTAGGCGCGGGGACGTTTCAGCCGGTGCGTGTCGAAAATATTCAAGAACATCACATGCACAGTGAATGGGTCGAGGTGCCGCAGAATATCTGTGATTTAATTGTGAAAACAAAAGCGCAAGGTAGTCGAGTGATTGCCGTCGGAACAACGACGGTTCGCAGCTTAGAAACAGCGGCGAAAGAGGGCGCAATAAAGCCTTTTAAAGGCGAAACGGATATTTTTATTTACCCTGGATTTAAGTTTAATGTGATCGACGCGATGGTGACGAATTTTCATTTACCGAAATCATCGTTATTAATGTTGGTGAGTGCATTTGTCGGGCGCGAGAAAATGATGGCCGCGTACCAAGAAGCGATAAAAGAAAAGTACCGATTTTTTAGTTACGGGGATGCGATGTATGTCTATCCAGATAAGCGTCCTTTGAGCGTTGACTGATTTGTTCGCATGAGCGAGGTAAGCAATTGAAATTCAAACTACTTAAACAATCCGGTTTCGCCCGTCGTGGTCGATTAATTTTCGATCGTGGTGTCGTTGAAACGCCGGCGTTTATGCCGGTCGGCACTTACGGCACTATTAAAGCGATGACGCCAGAAGAAGTCACAAAAACCGGCGCACAAATTCTTTTGGGTAACACATTTCATTTAATGTTGCGTCCCGGCACCGACATTATTAAACAACATGGCGATCTGCATGATTTTATGAATTGGCATGGACCGATTTTAACGGATTCTGGCGGTTTCCAAGTGTTTAGTTTAGCTGATATTCGCAAAATCACCGAAGAGGGTGTGACGTTTCGTTCGCCCAAAGATGGCGCGCTTGTTTTTTTAACGCCTGAAAAATCCATACAAGTGCAGCGCGATTTAGGTTCAGATATTGTAATGGTGTTTGATGAATGCTCGCCGTATCCAATTACACATGAAAAAGCGGCCGAATCAATGCGCATGTCATTGCGTTGGGCGAAGCGCAGCAAGATTGAGCACGGTGATAGTTCGTCGGCATTGTTTGGCATTGTGCAAGGGAGCATGTACGAAGATCTGCGCACCGAATCATTAAACGGATTAATGGATATTGGTTTTGACGGCTTGGCGTTGGGTGGCTTAGCGATTGGTGAACCGAAAGAAGAAATGATTCGCGTACTAGATTTTATGGCGCCAAAAATGCCAAAAGATAAGCCGCATTATTTAATGGGAGTGGGTACGCCGCGTGATTTAATCGATGGGGTTTTGCGCGGTATTGATATGTTTGATTGCGTGATGCCGACGCGCCATGCGCGCAATGGACATTTATTTACGTCCGAGGGCGTGGTGAAATTACGCAACGCGCAATATGCAAATGATACCCGTCCACTTGATCCGAATTGTGATTGTTATACGTGTCAACATTATTCACGCGCGTATTTACATCATTTGGATCGGTGCAAAGAGATTTTGGGATCACGCCTCAATACTATTCATAATTTGCATTATTATCAAATGCTGATGCAAAATATTCGCACAGCCATTGAGACGGATGAACTCGAAAAATTAGCGGAAACTATTGCATGAAAAAGATGAATAACTCATCAAAGTCCGTTATAATCCCGCACGTTTTATGTGAAATGCTTAGGATTTTTCCTATAATTTTCTTTATTTATTTTATATAACGGGATGATTTATATGAATTTTTTAATTTCTACTGCCTATGCGGCTGCACCTGCGGCAGCGGGTCCACAACAAGGGTCGGCGTTTGGTTCCATCATGTTATTGGTTGTTTTGGTGGCCTTTTTATTCTTTATGTGGCATCCGCAAAACAAGCGTATGAAACAATTAAAGCAAATGCTTGCGGGCTTGAAAGCAGGCGATGAAATTATGACCAGCGGCGGCGTGGCCGGAAAAATTACCAGCATCGATGATAATTTTATGAAAGTGATGATCGCCAAAGATGTTGAAGTGCAACTACAGAAAAATTCAATTTCTGCTGTGTTGCCAAAAGGAACGTTAAAATCGTTATGAATAAATTTCCGATATGGAAAAACATTACGCTCGTTGTCATTTTTGTTATTGCAATCATTTATGCATTGCCCAATGTGTTTGGTCAAAATCCTGCAATTCAAATATCGAGTTCAACACCAGGGTTGGCGTTAACGAATAGTGATGTGGATAAAGTAAGATCGTTATTAACCACCTCAACCGTTCCGTACAATTCTATTGAAATCGCCAATAAAAATATTTTAGTTCGCTTTAGCGATGCTGATACACAGCTGCATGCGAAAGCACTGCTCAGTGCGCTTGGGAATAATTACATTATTGCGTTAAATCTTGAATCGGCGACACCGGCGTGGTTATTGGCAATTGGTGCAAATCCGATGAAATTAGGATTGGACTTGCAGGGCGGCGTAAATTTCTTATTGCAAGTCGATGTGGATTCCGTTGTACAAACGCGGGAAAAAGGTTACGTGCGTGATATTGGCGAGGCTTTGCGATTGGCTAAAGCGCGTTACACAAATATTTCGACATTGCATGATGGTGGCATTAGCGTGCAGTTTAATAGTTCAACCGATATGGATCAGGGCTCAAACATATTAGGTCAGCAGTTTGCTGATTTTACGTGGGTGACTAATTCACATGGCGGTGTTTACCAAATGACGGGCACGATGTCGGCGGCGGCACTACAGAAGATTAAGCAATATACGATTGAACAAACGATGATGACGTTGCGTCGTCGAGTGAATGAATTGGGTGTCAGCGAAGCGGTCGTGCAGCAAGAGGGGCAAGATCGTGTATCGGTCGATTTGCCGGGTGTGCAAGATGCGGCACAAGCAAAAGATATTTTAGGGAAAACCGCAACATTAGAATTTCACATGGTAGATATGGATCACGACGCGGCAAATGCCGTTGGCGGAATCGTGCCAGCGGGCGATACATTATATATGTCAGAAGGGCGGCCGGTGTTGTTAAAAAATCGCATTGTGTTAAGCGGCGATTCGATTACGAACGCAGCATCCACTTATGATAGTTCAACCGGTCAGCCGATTGTATCTATTCGATTGGGGGGCGGAGGCGAATCGTTGTTTGAAGAAATCACCTCTGAAAATATCGGCAAATCCATGGCAACGGTTTATACGGAAACCAAATCAACGCAGACAACGATAAAGGGCGAAAATAAAATTACCTATAAAAAAGAAAGTCGTGTTATCAACATAGCGACGATTCAATCTGCGTTAGGCACGAATTTCCAAATCAGCGGTTTGTCCAGTCCCGCCGAAGCAAAAAATTTAGCGTTGTTATTAAAAGCAGGATCATTGCCGGCGAATATGGCTATTATTCAGGAGCGTACGGTTGGTCCAAGTATGGGTAAACGCAATATTCATTTGGGTATGCTATCGATCGAAGTGGGCTTTATTTTTATTGTTATTTTCATGATATTCTATTATGAATTGTTTGGGTTGTCCGCCGATATTGGTTTGTTTGTTAACTTAGTGTTTTTGATAGCGTTGTTATCGTTATTGGGCGGTACGTTAACGTTTCCGGGTATTGCGGGTATCGTGTTAACCGTGGGTATGGCGGTTGATTATAACGTTTTAATTTATGAGCGTATTCGTGAAGAGTTGCGCAATGGTATGTCGCCGCATGCGGCGATTCAAGCGGGTTATGATCGCGCGTTTACGACAATTTTAGATGCAAACTTGGTGTCATTAATTGTTGCCTTAATTTTATTTGCTTTAGGCTCTGGCCCGGTAAAAGGGTTTGCGATTACGTTGACGGTTGGCTTATTCACTTCAATTATATCATCTGTCACGTATACCCGGATGTTTATCAATTGGATGTATGGTGGTCGGCATGTTAAACGATTGCGCATTGGCAAAGTAAGGGAAAAATAAGCGTGGAATTTTTTAAACCAAATACAAAGATTGATTTTTTAGGCGTTCGAAAATGGGCAGCGATGTTTTCGATTGTTGTGCTGTTGGTATCGTTTATATCGTTTTTCTATCATGGCTTAAATTTAGGATTGGATTTTACCGGCGGTACGCAGATTGAGTTGTCTTTTAAACAGCCAGTGAATATTAATCAAGTGCGTGATGAGTTGCAGCAGGCGAAATTTATCGATTATCAGGTGCAAAACTTTGGAGATTCACGTGATATTGTTTTGACGTTGGGTATTGATAATAGTGCACGTGTTAAAACGGACGATCCTAAAAAAGTGCAAGATATTTTAGTGGCGTCGGTGTTAAACGTTATTCCGAATGCAACATTAAATAGCGCAAGTTTTGTAGGCGGGAAGGTGAGTAGTGAATTGGCGTACAAAGGAACGTTGGCAGTGGTTATCGCATTATTAGCGACGATGATTTACATCGCGTTTCGTTTTGAATGGCGATTGGCGGTGGGTGCGGCAGTTGCATTGATTCA
>MGXQ01000049.1:18845-21658 GCA_001801405.1 Gammaproteobacteria bacterium RIFCSPHIGHO2_02_FULL_42_13
GGCATTTTTTCGTTTTTCCGAATTCAATTTGATTTAACCGCTTTAGCTGCCGTGTTAACGATTTTGGGTTATTCACTGCATGATACGATCGTGGTGTTTGACCGTGTGCGTGAAAATTTTCGTAAGATGCGGCATGGTACCGCCACTGACATTATGAATTCAGCCATTAACCAAACGTTATCTCGAACGGTTATTTCATCAGGTTTGACATTGGTCGTGGTAGCGATTTTATTTTTGTTAGGTGGCCCAACGATTCATGCATTTTCAATGGCCTTGATTATTGGTATTGTTATTGGTACGTATTCATCTATCTATGTGGCGGGTTCTTTGGCTGTCTCACTGGGGTTAAGTCGCGCGAACCTATTAACGGCAGTTAAAAAAACGTATGATGACTTGCCTTAATAGAGACAGGAGCGCACGTGACAAAAATCGCCAAACAGCTAAGTCTTTTTGTTTTAGTGATGCTGATTACTGGTAGTATTGATAGTATTCGGAATTTACCCGTCGTTGCTTTGTTTGGCAGTCAATTGATTTTCTTTTATATATTTTCCGCGATTGTTTTTTTGATTCCAGTTGCTTTGGTGTCCGCGGAATTATCGTCGACGCATTTGGAACATGGTGGCATTTATAAATGGGTGTCGTTAGCCTTCGGCGAATCATTCGGTTTTTTTGCCATTTGGCTGCAATGGATTAACACCATGATATGGTTTCCCACTGTGTTGTCATTTTTGGCCGGCACCTTGGCCTATTTAGTTGATCCGGCGTTGGCGCATAATAAACTATATTTGATACTGGTGATCTGTGGAACATTTTGGTTGGTGACGCTAATCAATTTATGGGGATTAAAAACCTCTGGCTGGGTGGCGACGGTGGCGACAATTGTGGGCATGTATATTCCCATGTTTTTGGTGTTTGCTTTGGCGATGCTTTGGATTATATTGGGCAAGCCATTACAGTTGCATCTTACAGTGCATAATCTATTACCTTCTTTTTCGCATTCAAAAAGTTGGATTGCGTTAACGGCTATTATTACCTCCTATTTGGGAATGGAACTGGCAACGGTTCATGTTAAATCAACGAACAATTCGCAAAAAACTTTTCCAATCGCTTTGTCTTATTCGGTTGTTTTTATTGTAGTGACGATGATTTTGGGTTCGTTGTCCATTGCTTTTGTGTTACCTAAAGATCAAATTAGTTTGGTCGATGGGATTATGCAGGAATTTACTGTTTTCTTTCAAATGTTTCATATGGATTGGATGATACCGGTTATTGTCGTCATGATTTTAATTGGTACCGCGGGTGGGTTGATTAATTGGATCATTTCGCCCGCTAAAGGATTGTTGCAAACGGTAGAGTCAGGATTTTTACCTCAATTTTTTCGCAAAACAAATTCACATGGGGTGGCTAGTCGAATTTTAATTATGCAGGCCGTGTTAGTAACGTTGACTTGTGTGGTTTTTTTGTTGATGCCCAGCGTGAATGGTTCATATTGGGTGCTCATGGATTTGAGTACACAATTGTATGTACTAATGTATGTCATCATGTTTGTTGCCGCACTGGTTTTGCGCTATAAATTTGCGGACAAACCCGCGTATTTTAAAATTCCCGGCGGAAAAATGGGTGTATGGTTGGTTTGCTTGCTTGGCTTAATTGGTTCTGGTATTGCATTGGCGGTAGGCTTTATTCCGCCAACGGGTATTAATGTGGGTTCGGCCATGCATTATGAGGTGTTGTTTTTGGGTGGTATGTTAGTCTTGATATTACCGGCTATTTTGTGGATACTGATAAAATTTGTTAATAGATCATGAAACAATTTCCTTGCATCGCATTGTTTGTCGTATTGTTTTTTGCAATGAATGTCTTTGCTGTCGCTCCTCAAATGCATGATGCCAAAAAACCGTGGGGTATTTTTGCGTATTATGGCTGGATGATGGACAAACCGCTTAATCAAATTCTTCGATTTCAATTTAAAGGGAGCAGGGCAAAACTATACTCGTTAGAACCCTCTTATGATTTATCGCCAGATAATAAAATTAATGCGTATGCAAAATATATTAACGCAAGCATGGGTTTTGCATTGAATGCTACTTATCAAAATGATCCGCAGGGCGATATTTATGAGTTGAATCCTTATATCAAATTAATGTGGTCTGATTTTTCGTGGAATCGATATCTTTTAACGCCATTGAGTTTTGGGGAGGGCGTGTCATATGCAACGCGTATGTCGGATAGGGAACTGCGTATTAAGAATAATAAAAAGGGTGTAAGGCAGGCAAAAAACCCAAAAAGATTCTTAAATTATTTAATGTTTGAAGCAGCATTTGCTTTGCCGGCATCTCCTAACTTTCAAGTCACTTATCACATTCACCATCGTTCAGGTTGTTTCGGCCTTTATCAAGCCAGCAATTCTGGTTCTACTGCGATTGGCGTTGGCGTGCGTTACCTATTTTAATGCGCAGCTCCAATTCGCAGCTCTGAGCTCCCCAAACCCTTGCTATGACTGCATTTCACCAGCTCAGAGCTCTAGCCCGCATATTTCACGCTACGCAATCGCGTAAAATATGCGGGCTGGATGGGCGGATTTTTTATTCATTGTCTATACTGTTGTTTTGTTGAGGATAATACCAATGCCTAAAAAAAAGCGTACTCAGACTCATAAAGCAAAATTACGCAAAAAGCGGTTCGCAGCTAAAGAAGCTGCTGCAGATGCCGGTGCTCCTGGCACACCTCTTCTTCCGTTACCAGATTCTGCCGCTTTTCATGATGTGGGTGCGTCCAAAAGAGAGGCTGAAGATGACATAGATGGCCGTTCT
>MGXQ01000049.1:21674-37670 GCA_001801405.1 Gammaproteobacteria bacterium RIFCSPHIGHO2_02_FULL_42_13
TGATTTTTCAGATGCAGAGAAAGATAAGGGGGCTGGTGCGGGTGGTACCCCTAAAAGAAGGGCTGAAGGTGAGGTCGGTGGTTCTGCAGCAAAAAAAACTACATCTCCCGAAAGAGTGAGAGCGCTGCTGATGGGAACAGGTGTAACGCCTAAAATAAACAGATTAGGTATCATGGATGCTGCTGCCAGGGGTGATGCAACAGAAGGCGAACCAGATGCAGTGGGTGATGATATTGTTGATATAGCCATGTCAGCTGGGGGCGGTGCTGCTTTTTTTCCTCCCCGCCGGCGGAGGGAGGTAAGACGACCAGTCTTAAGTGTTGCGGCAGGAGAGGATGAAAGCGCAGCAGGACAAGTATTACCGCATGTTCCTGAAGTTGAGCGTGTATATTGGCCGCAGCTCGCATTTGATGCGGCCGTGCAAAAGATCCAACAAAATTTAACACGCGATGTTACAGACCCAGTTGAGATGCATCCGGTCAGAAATCCTCATTTATATGATCATGTAATAGGATTGGCTTATGAAATACCAAGAGATGAGGAACGGCGTCGACCTGCTCGGCCATTAGGACATTGGAAGTTGGAGTTGGATGTCGCAGCCGCATGTCCTGTTCTTTTCACGGAATGTCGATCGACAGAAGGCGATCGAATAGTACGAGTAGAGTTTAAGGGTGATTCATCATTTCAACATGTTGAAGAGCCGGTCGAGCGATTATCGTTAGTGAGGGATTGGGTACGGCGTCGGCATGCTGGTTTGTTGGTTCAGCATGCTTTGCAAACATTAACGGTGGTACCATTGGAACGAGAAAATATCGATGCATTTATGCAAGAGTTTGTAGCAGAAAAAAGGCCTGGCAGAGTTACGCTCACAGATGAAACGTCCCCTCGACGAAAGGAAAGGTTATTGAAAGCGTTAGTCGGATCTTATAATGAAAAGATATTATATCAGCAAGGAACCCGTCAGTTTAGAGCAGATCAGAATGACACGCATATGGAACAACATATGGCCGTCGGCGGGCGGGGAGGTAAAACACGATTTCATTCCAGTGTTACAAGAGGGTCTGTGTATCTTGCGGGATTGAATATTATTATTGATAATAGTATGCGACGTTTTTTGCATTGGGCTTATGAAAATAATATTGTGTTGCAGGGCAGGCCTACTTTTATTGTGAATCTCGGTACGCCTATTGATCAGTATAATAGTCCTGGGTGGCAATATGCACATATTGAATCTGCAGGGGGTGCCGCGGGACATTTTTATCCAGTGAATCAAGTGGATTTTGATAAAAAGGGATCAACAACATTTATTGTGCTCGATCGCTATGGCAATTTAGATCCGAGCTACTATAGACTGAGTGTAGGGCAAGATCCAATTGAAATATTGCGAGATTCTCGTACTGGAAAAATTCAACGGCGATTTGATCGTGTTTTGAAATCTGAGTCTGTCTCCCCTGATCAAGGCGCGGGACCAGCCGCACCAAAATCTTTTGGACGATAAGCAAGTGTAGCCTGGGTGAAGCGAAGCGAAACCCAGCACGGTAGGTTGGGCTAAATAAAATGTAGGTTGGGCCTTACGGCCCAACCTACGCACTCGCTTTGCTCGTTCCACCCAGGCTACGTTGCTCCTATCCGGAACTCGCATTTTAAGGATGAGCGAAAGTGGGTGCTTTCGGTGCGGGGGTGATCAGCCCTAGCTGTTCTAGTATAGGGTTGATCAGGTCGCATTCTTCTGGTGTAAGAAATCTTCTTTGCTTTTCTTCGGTTAAAACGTAACGGCAATATAATGCATGGTATTCTTGCAGTTCGCCAAATTCAGATCTGGCAGTGCTACAAGTGGTGACGAATGAGGAGCCATCATGCGAAGCAGTATAGGCTTCGAGTTGTTGTAAAATATCGAAGATCAATGCATTGAACGCGTCACCAGTTTTTCCGCTTTTGATTATGTACCATTTTAGTTGCGCATATAATTGCTTGCCTTGTTGAATGGCTTTTTCTACTTCCGGACTAGGTGCGGAGTCGAACATATCAGATTCAAATGTTGGGCCGGGCATAATATATTTCCTTTTATTATTTGAGAAAGGTTATTCGTAACTACTCGGCACAAACAAGGAACGTCCATATTTTGGTGCTTTTGCGATGAATAGTTACGTTTACTCCATGTTATTTTTATATTTTCCTTCCGAAGCGAAACCGTTTAATTTGGCGCGTTTTAGTAAAGCTTCTTGTGCAAGCTTAACATTTTCCATTTTACCTTGCCATACTCTCAATGCGGGAGCCTGTAATGCGCGGCCATATGAAAAACTTAAATTCCAGGGTAAATGGCCAATTTTATTCATCGCATTTAAATGTGCGGTAGCGAGCTCATCGCTTTGTCCACCGGATAAGAAATTAATCGTTGGTATGGTTGCCGGTACGGTTTCACGAAATAATTCAATGGTTTTTTTTGCCACTTCTTCGATAGGCGCTTGTGGATTTGCGTGGGTACCCGAAATCACCATATTGGGTTTTAAAATCATGAGTTCTAACTTGACATTATGTTCTGCAAGCGCCTTAAACACGGCGAGTTGAACGCTCTTGGTGACGCTAAAACAACGATCGATAGAATGATTGCCATCCATTAAGACTTCCGGTTCAACGATGGGTACGATGCCGACTTCTTGACATATTGCAGCATAACGCGCTAATACATCAGCGTTCGCATCAACCGCGCTTTGCGATGGCAACCTATCAGAAATTTGATATACGGCACGCCATTTTGCAAAACGTGCCCCCGCTTTTTTGTATTCCGCTAAACGTTTGGCTAAGTCATCTAACCCTTGTGTGATTTTTTCATCGGGCGAATTTTTTAAGGAGACTAATCCTTGGTCAACTTTAATGCCGGGGACGATACCATTTTGTGACAAAAGTGTCGGGAATGGAGTGCCATTTACGGTATGTTGATAGAGTGTTTCTTCAAATAAAATGACGCCCGAAATATAATTGTTTAAATGGGGAGCGGAAAATAATAAATCACGATAGGCGCGACGATTTTCTTCCGTGGGTTCGACATGGATCGTATCAAAACGCTTTGCGATGGTGCCGTTGCTTTCATCAGCGGCTAAAATCCCTTTGCCAGGAATGGCGATATCTTTAATGGTAGAGGTGAGGGTTTGAATATCCATTGTATTGCTCCTATGAGAGGTCTATTAGATCCGCTCATCCTAATGCAATTTGAGCGTTTCGGCAAGTGGTTTTAAGAGCGGCAATAATTCGCGCATGATTTTGGGGTTTGCTGTCGCAATATTCCCGGATTTCAGATAATTTTCACTGCCATCAATATCTGTTACTAAACCGCCCGCTTCTTTAATTAATAAAATACCAGCGGCGATGTCCCACGGATATAATGCGAGTTCAAAAAATCCATCGAGTTGTCCCGATGCAACATAGGCTAAATCGAGTGCGGCGGAACCTGCGCGCCGAATGTCAACACAATGTAATGCAACGTTTTGTAATGTCTTATAATAGGGATCAGAATCGATGTTGCGTCGAAATGGAAATCCGGTTGCTATTAATGACTCATTTAAATGTCGGCATTCTGCAACACGCATGCGGTGATTATTTTTTAGTGCGCCCTGTCCGCGTGTGGCTGTAAATAAATCTTCTTTAAGCGGATCGTAAATAACGGCTTGTTCAATTTGATCGTTATGTTTTAATGCGATTGAAATACAAAAATGCGGAAAACCATGAATAAAATTAGTCGTGCCATCGATGGGATCGATAATCCATTGATAATTGTTGTCACCTTCCTGGCCGCTTTCTTCGCATAAAAAACCATGGGTCGGATAGGCGATATGTAATATTTCAATAATTGCTCTTTCGGCGGCGTTATCGATATTGGTGACGAAGTCTTTATCGCTTTTTTTAGAGATATTGATCTTATCAGGGCGATCCAGCGCCTGCATGATAATCGTGCCTGCCTTGCGAGCAGCCGTGACAGCGGTATTGACGAAAGGGTGTAGCGACACAGTTTAATCCTAATAGAATGTGCAGCCATTCTACGAGCCTTTGGGTCCTCGAGTCAAGCTTGCGCTATGGGTGGGTGGTGATGGATAGTGGCCATCCCCAATCTCTGATGCTCGTTTTTCGAGTGATTTACGCCTTTCATCGCCTCAGGTCCTCCCGCTAAAATTGATATTACATCATATCAATTTTAGCGGGAGGACCTGATCAGGGGGTTAATAAGTTATTTGGCAATCTTCAATGGATTTTGAGCAAGAGATCCCGCTGCCGCCGCCAGACCATAGATCAGGATTGACCGGGCGAATGGTGTTGGGATAGGTGTTTTTTGATAGGACTAAGAGATTGCTATCATAAACACAGCCGGCGAGGTTATCCGTCGCAATGACCGCGTCATTAAACACATCATGCCCTGTGACTTGACCGATAACGATCCAGTCTTTGGTGTTTTTTGAGTTGCTTAAGTTTGGGCATTGATCGATTACTTTAGCTACGCTCACGGTGGGGAATAAAAATAAAATAAAACTAAAGCAGAGAGAGATGAATAACGATTTTTTTAACATAAACATAATCCTTCTTTTGCTTAGTTTTAATTATACCACAGTTTTTCAAATTTCTATGTCTAATCGGGCAAAATATTGCTTGAGTCGATGCCGCAGTCTTCTGGCTTTGTGCTGTAACAATCGGTACGTATACAATTTGTTCCACATTGGCTCCAGTTAGGTCCTGTTGGTGCAGTGGCCAATTTAGAGGTGATGATTCTTGTGGTATAGTAAAACTTTGATTGTTTGGGATTATAGTAAACACACTCTACCGTGAATCGTCCGCCTTGTTTTTTTGCCGTGGCAACGACATGTTGTAAATTGAGGGATGGTGGTGGGAGTGGTGGTCCAATAGGATCGGAGCTTGTTGCCGTAGATGTTTCGGGGCAGAGTATCGCTTCTGAAAAACATATGACAGGGATTAAAATAAGTACAACAATTGCCATCAATGACTTCAGCATGGTATTCTCCCTAAAATAATTCATATACAAAGTATAGTTGATCTTGGAAATGATGTTAAACAAAATTCGTATCATTTTAGTTGAACCCTCTCATCCCGGAAACATAGGTGCCGCAGCAAGGGCATTAAAAAACATGGGGTTAGAAAGATTATATCTTGTAAAACCTGAGTTTTTTCCTCATAAGCAAGCGTACTATCGCTGTTCTCGCGCGGATGAAATCTTGGATAATGCAATTGTAACTGAGACGGTTGATGAAGCACTAATTGGCTGTGGTCTTGTGATTGGCACCAGTGCGCGGCAACGCGTGTTTCCACAGCCGATGCTGGATCCGCGTCAAATGGCAGCTAAAGTTATGGCAGAGCCGGATGATGTTGAGATTGCCATTCTTTTCGGAACGGAACATTCAGGGTTGGATAATCCAACATTGCAAAAATGCCATTTTCATGTTTTTATTCCGTCGGTTACCGGGTTTAGTTCATTAAACTTAGCAGCTGCTGTGCAGGTGATTTGTTACGAAATTCGCATGGCGTTTTTATCTTTATTGAATGAACCAATGTTGCCGACACAAAAAATAAATCTTGCGACGATAGATGAGTTGGAAGGGTTGTATCAACATATTGAATCGACCATGATTGCAGCAAAATTTTTGAACCCAAAAAGCCCACGCACAATGATGGCGCGATTGCGTAGATTATTTTCTCGTGCGCGTGTCGACAAAGATGATTTAAATCTGCTCAGAGGCATGGTGGCCGCGATTCAAAACCTCGTGAGATAATACTTGACTATTTTGGTCGGATATACTATCCTCTGTCCTAATAATAAGCATAATATAGCAATAATTTTTTTCGGAGGTATTATCTATGCGATTAACAACCAGAAGGAGATATGCGGTGACCGCTATGTTGGATGTTGCCATGCATCAACAGAATCGCCCTGTTTCTTTAACGGATATATCGCAACGTCAAGGAATTTCACAATCTTACTTAGAACAAATCTTTGCGAAATTGCGACGAGAACGGTTAGTAAAAAGTGTACGTGGACCGGGTGGGGGTTATGTTATTAATGGTGACCTCGAGGATATTGCAGTAACGCATAT
This sequence comes from Gammaproteobacteria bacterium RIFCSPHIGHO2_02_FULL_42_13, assembly GCA_001801405.1. Taxonomy (GTDB): domain Bacteria; phylum Pseudomonadota; class Gammaproteobacteria; order UBA12402; family UBA12402; genus O2-02-FULL-42-9. The sequence goes on from MGXQ01000049.1 coordinate 27,770, forward strand.
CATCGATGCGATTGATGAAAAATCTTTACTCGAAGGGAAAATAGATTGTAACACAGGCAAAATGATTACGTGCGATTGTGATAGACAAACGAGTTGTTTAACGCAGCAATTATGGAGTGATTTAAGTGATGTGATGCATGAGTTTTTAAATCACGTTACTTTGGCGCAATTAATGGAACAACATCGAGAATATTTGTAATATGCAGTTACCCATTTATTTAGATTATGCGGCGACTACGCCAGTGGATCCTCGTGTCGCCAAAAAAATGGCGCAATGTTTAACGCTTGACGGGATTTTTGGAAATCCCGCCTCGCATACCCATAGTTTTGGCTGGAAAGCGAGAGAAATGATTGAGCTTGCGCGCAAACAAGTGGCGGACTTAATCAATGCGGATGCGCGTGAAATCATTTGGACGTCAGGTGCAACAGAAGCGGATAATTTGGCCTTAAAAGGTGCGGCAAGTTTTTATCGCCGCAAAGGTAATCACATTATTACCTCGCAAATAGAGCATAAAGCGGTGTTAGATACTTGTCGTGAATTAGAACGCCAAGGGTTTGAAGTGACGTATCTAAAGCCGGAATCAAATGGGGTGATTGATTTGGCAAAGCTGTGTGCAGCGATTCGTCCTGAAACGATTTTAGTCTCGATGATTTATGTGAACAATGAGATTGGTGTGATTCAGGATATTGCCGCGATGGGCGAAATGTTACGCGAACGTGGTATTATTTTTCATGTGGATGCTGCACAAGCGGCGGGTAAATTGCCGATCGATTTGCAAACGTTAAAAGTTGATTTGATGTCGCTGTGTGCGCATAAAGTTTATGGACCAAAAGGGGTAGGTGCATTGTTTGTGCGTAATCGACCGCGTGCACGATTAGAACCGCAGATGCATGGTGGTGGACATGAACATGGATTGCGTTCCGGAACATTGCCGACACATCAACTCGTTGGTATGGGAGAAGCGTTTCGCTTAGCCAAAGAAGAAATGTCAAATGACATGTCACATATTCGTATGTTGCGTGATCGTTTATGGCATGGCATTGAAGATGTTGAAGCGGTTGAGTTGAATACGGATTTAGAGCAGAGCGTGTCGAATATATTGAACGTGAGTTTTAATTATATTGAAGGCGAATCGTTGATGTTGGCGGTCAAAGATATTGCCGTTTCATCGGGCTCAGCCTGCACGTCGGCGAGCTTAGAGCCGTCGTATGTGCTAAAAGCATTGGGTCTAAACGATGAATTAGCGCATAGTTCGATTCGTTTTTCGTTAGGTCGTTTTACGACGCAAGAAGAAATTGATTATACGATTAAGTTGATCGTTGAAAAGGTTGAAAAATTACGAGCGATGTCGCCGCTTTGGGAAATGTACCAAAAGGGCATCGATATTGATTCAATTCATTGGGGGGATGCGTGATGTTAGATTATAGTAAACAATTATTAGAACATTATGAAAATCCACAAAATATCGGGACGTTAAGTGAACAGGATCCATCAGTTGGAACAGGCATGGTGGGATCACCTGCGTGTGGTGATGTGATGCGTTTACAAATTAAAGTCAAAGATGGTGTGATTGAAGATGCTAAATTTAAAACCTATGGTTGTGGCGCATCGGTTGCATCGAGTTCGGTTGCAACGGAATGGCTGAAGGGAAAAACGTTAGAAGAAGCGAAAGCAATTAAGAATGTCGAAATTGCAAATTATTTAGAATTACCAATGGTTAAAATTCATTGTTCTGTATTAGCAGAAGAAGCGATTTTGAAAGCGATTGATGATTACGAGAGTAAGTTATAATTAAGAAGACACACCCGATGCCCAAAATAACCGTCTTACCACATTCCACTTACTGCCCCAATGGTGCAGAGTTTGACGTTAAACCCGGCGAACATTTACTGGCGTGTTTGTTACAACAAGGCATTCAAGTGCCGCATGCGTGTGAAATGCAAGGCGTGTGTGGTGATTGCCATGTGTATGTGCGAGAAGGGGCGCAAGGTCTAGAAGAGCCATCCGATCATGAAAATGATACGTTGGGTGCTGTTTGGGGCGGAGACATTGATTCTCGATTATCCTGCCAAACCATCGTAGGTGACTCAGATCTCATTATCGAAACTCCAAAATATACCGCGAATATTTCTTCAGAAAAACTTTAAGAAACAGCAGTAACTTATTCTTTATAAAGAGATTTTTATTTCTAATATTTGTGTTTAATTTTTTAGTTCAAAAAACCTCCCAAATCAGTTAGGATACGCTGGTTTTTATATCTATTATTGTATTGGGAGAATCACATGCCAGCTGGGTTAGTTTTTGCATTGCTTTGTGGGCTACTCGCAATCATTTGGGGGTTTGGATTAATTGTATGGGTGCTGCGTCAACCGACGGGTAATGACAAGATGCGCGAAATTGCGGATGCTATTCAACAGGGCGCTTCTGCTTATCTTAATCGACAATATATGACGATCGGTATGGTCGGCATTCTGATCTTTTTGATTTTAGGTTTTATTCCTGCCTTAGGTTGGTATACGGCTGGTGCGTTTGCGGTGGGTGCCATTTTATCAGGTTTGGCTGGCTATATCGGTATGAACGTTTCAGTGCGCGCTAACATCCGAACTGCGCAAGCGGGCATGACGGGAATGAATGCGGCATTAAAAGTCGCGTTTCGCGGTGGTACCGTAACCGGTCTTTTGGTGGTGGGTCTCGCGTTGTTAGGCACGGCGGGATATTACGCTTTCTTGATGCATTTTCATGTGGCGCAATCATTAACGGATGTATTGCATCCCTTAATTGGATTGGCATTTGGTGGTTCATTGATTTCAATTTTTGCTCGATTAGGTGGCGGTATTTTCACTAAAGGTGCCGATGTCGGTGCGGATTTAGTTGGTAAAATCGAAGCGGGTATTCCGGAAGATGATCCTCGCAATCCAGCCGTTATTGCAGATAACGTCGGTGATAACGTCGGTGACTGTGCCGGTATGGCCGCAGATTTGTTTGAAACCTATGCGGTGACGGTTGTTGCAACCATGATTTTAGGTGCGTTAACATTTAGCCTAAACACGGTTAATGCAATCTTATATCCGTTGGTCTTAGGTGGCTTTTCGATCATTGCATCGGTTGTGGGCTCGTTTTTTACTTATGTTAAATCGCCAAAACATATCTCACAAGCGTTGTATCGTGGGTTTGTTATTGCTGAAATATTAGCGACAATTTGTTTTTATCCATTAACCCAATGGATGATGTCGGGTGTGGTCGCATCGAACCCTCAGTTTACCGTACTCAATCTTTATTTTGCCTCATTAATTGGGTTGTTGCTAACCGCCTTTATGGTAGTGATTACCGAATACTATACGTCGACAAAATATAAACCGGTCAAACATGTGGCTGCTGCTTCGCATTCGGGGCATGCAACCAATATTATTGCAGGACTCGCGATTTCGATGAAATCAACGGCATGGCCGGTGTTGGCGGTGTGTGCCAGTATTTTGTTAGCATTCCATTTTGCAGGTTTATACGGTATTGCGATTGCCGCAACGGCGATGTTATCCATGACGGGTATTGTCGTTGCTTTAGATGCGTTCGGTCCGATTACGGATAATGCGGGCGGTATTGCTGAAATGGCGAAAATGCCTAAAGAAGTGCGTGAAATTACGGATCCATTAGATGCGATGGGTAATACCACTAAAGCGATTACCAAAGGTTATGCGATTGCGTCCGCCGGCTTGGCATCGTTAGTCTTATTTGCAGATTATACGCATGCATTAGACGTGTTTCACCACATAACGGTTGCATTTGATCTATCAGATTACATAGTGATTATCGGATTGTTTATCGGCGGTCTGTTGCCTTATCTGTTTGGTGCCATGGCGATTGAAGCGGTGGGGCGCGCGGCCACGAGTGTGGTGGAAGAAGTGCGTTATCAGTTCAAAACTATTAAAGGTATCATGGAAGGAACAGCCAAGCCTGATTATTCCAGAACCGTTGATTTGTTAACGCGTTCTGCGATTAAAGAAATGATAATTCCTGCACTGTTGCCGATTTTGGCGCCAGTGTTGGTCGGTTGGTTGTTAGGGGCAAAAGCATTGGGTGGTATGTTAATTGGAACGATTGTGACAGGTTTATTTGTTGCGATTTCAATGACGACCGGTGGCGGTGCTTGGGATAATGCGAAGAAATTGATTGAAGACGATTACTTGAAAAAGGGTTCTGATGCACATATGGCATCGATTACGGGTGATACCGTTGGCGATCCGTACAAAGATACAGCGGGACCTGCGATTAACCCATTAATTAAAATTGTTAACATTGTGGCGTTGTTGATTGTGACGTTAATTTAATTTTTTGTCAGGAACGACTACTATAAAAGATGAGATTTTCTCAATGAATAATAGAAAAATATTACCTCTATCAGTCATCTTAAGCTTCGCCTTAAGCTCTTCTGCGGCATTTGCATCGGCGTTTCAATCGTTTGAACAAAACGCATCTGATTTGGGCGATGCGTATTCTGGTATTGCGGCGACTGCCGATGATGCGAGCACGGAATTTTCGAATCCAGCGGGACTCACGCGAATTAAACATCCGGAAGTGGCGGTGTCGACAGTGTTGGTTGATGCCTCTTCAGATTTTACCGCAACGGGAGCAACGTCGCAGGGCAATAACATTTTAAATACTGCGGCAAGTGTGAAAGATGAGCCGTTAGGGTTAAATCCATTGCCGGCGTTTCATTATGCGACACCGATTACCGATCGCCTGTTTTTTGGTTTTGGTCTGACGGTGCCGTTTGGTTTGTCGACCGATTATGATAAAGATAATGCCGCACGTTATTTTGCGACGCGATCTAAATTGATGACATTAAACATTGGGCCGAGTTTGGCGTGGAAAATCATTGAGCCGCTGTCAATTGGCGCAGGTTTTGATGTGCAGTATTTGAAGGCGAATTTAGATCAACAAGTTGACGTGGGTGGATTATTAGATCCATTAACGCCGGGCACCTCAAGAAACATGGATGCCACCATTAAAAATACCGCGGATGATTGGGGCGTTGGTTACCATCTTGGTCTTTTATATCAAATCACACAAAAGACGCGCATGGGTTTCTTATTTCGATCACCGGTGCATTATCGTTTAGAAGGTAAAAGCAAGGTGACGTATTATAATACGAGTTCAGGTGACGAGGATACGCTAGAAGCGCAAGGGTTACGAAATTCGAACATCGATGCCAATATGTCATTGCCCGCCTATGCGGTGTTGAGTTTGGTGCATGATTTTAATCGCGAGTGGGCGGCGATGAGCTCAGTGAGTTATACGCGTTGGAGTCGATTTCAAGATTTAACATTGCGTTTTCATTCCAATGCGCCACCCGTTACGATCAAAGAGAATTTTCATAATACGTTGCGATATGCATTGGGCGCGAATTATCGTTTGAATGATCGTTGGTTGTTTCGGTTTGGCACGGCATATGATAATTCGCCCACAAATAATCATTGGCGCACCGTACGCTTACCGGATGCGGATCGCATTTGGTGGTCGTTAGGGTTGCAGTATAAGCCGATGAAACAACTGGCTGTTGATGTCGGTTATTCATACATTTATATTAAAAACGGGAATATCTATCAAAGCGAACCCAATAGCACAACGCTAAGCGGTTACTATGATAATAACTATGCGAATTTGTTTGGGTTGCAGTTAAATTGGACGTTTATCTAATTCTCACCATGTTGATTGTGATTCCCAGTTTTACTCACACAAATTTATACTCGGATCAAATGGCTGTGGGTCGGTCGAAAATATTTTTTCAACGGCAGCCGATGCAAATGCCGCAATGTATTTATGTGCGCAAGTCGTTGGGTGAATGGCATTAAAGAACAGGTAATGTCCACCACCTTGTGCCGCAGGTAATTTTGGTTCTGCACCAGAACACAGTGGATTTTCTGCCGTTGTTTTACATTGCGCCGGATTATAATCAAATTCGCTTCCGTTGCTTGGACAACAAGTGCCATACCATTGTAGCACCGGTTCTTTGTTAATAAGGGTTGCAGATGAAGTGGGAAAAGCTGCGATTTCGCCGTCGCGCAATTGATTAAAAAGCGTATTGATGTCGGGTTGAATAATCGTTACGCCAGAATGATAAGATTGTAGATTGTCTAATGATGTGCTAAGTGCGATATTGAATCCATTGGTCAGATTGGTAAAGAGTTGTTTAATAGCATCTTTCGGATCACTTGCATGACGCGGATCATTGTTATATAGGTAATTTAAACCATAACCTTGTTGCGTAAACCCAAGGTTTGGTAAATTATATACGACAAAATAGCGCGCGCCATTTAGAATTAATGCTGAAATAGAAGAGGTGATATTCATAACGGCGGCTTGAACGGTTCTCGTTGCGACTGGATTATCTGCGTTGGGATCAATGACATCACCATTTTGAATATGTGCTTGTAGTGAGGGACCTAAGTTTTGATTAATATCATTAGGGCCAACCCAAATCACATATAATGCATTAGGATCAACAAATTGAAATGGATTTGTATGTGTAACAAAATCGGTTACCCTGTTTTTTACACCACATAAAGTATTTGCAGTCCAAGGTGCGGATGGGGCAAGATCACTGTCGGGATTTACGCAAATCAGATTAGAGAAATGTCCCGCGAGCATGTGTAATTGATTAACGTAATGTCCATTTTGAATAATGTAACCACCGCTTGGATCACCGCTGTAAGCAAAGTCTAAACTGTGTGATGTGGTAATATCAAAGTCGGGACAATCCTGGCCATTTTGATCATCAGTGAGACATCTTGACGGAAAAATTTGAGTTGCATCGGCGGTTAATAATCCTGCTTGTTGTAAATCTTTTACAAAAGGAATAACCCACACTTCGCCAGGTTTATAGCCGCCGTGTCCATCGGGCATAAAATTTGTTTCGGGCGCTTGGCCTTGAATGTTAAAATGATTGTTCCCAATATCAGATAAGCTATCGCCAAATATCACCACTTTTGAAAAGGGTGGCGCAGCGTAGATTGAAATTGTCGAGCAGAAGATTAAAGTTACTAGATTTTTTAATAGCGACTTCATGAGGGGCGGCTTCCTGTATATTTAAAAGAAACCATTTTACCAAACTATCAGGTTTTGGCAAAATCAAATCGTATTGCAGCTCTGAGCTGCTGTAATCCAGTCACAGCCTGTCTTATAGCAGCTCAGAGCTAGTCAGGAGCTAATCAGAATGTTTTTTGTGAATTTTTCTGGATAGTTTCAACAGAATTGTTATGATTAAGTCCTTCTTTTCACTACTAAGGGACGTAATATGAGCAATAATTATCTTTTTACATCTGAATCTGTGTCTGAAGGACATCCCGATAAAATTGCAGATCAAATATCGGATGCTGTATTAGATGCTACATTAGCACAGGATCCTAAGAGCCATGTGGCTTGCGAGTGCTGCATTAAAACCGGCATGGTATTAGTGGGCGGTGAGATTACGACTAATGCTTGGGTAGATATTGAGCAGTTGACGCGCGAGACGATCCGCGATATTGGCTATAACCATTCGGATATGGGCTTTGATTGGGAATCATGTGCCGTATTATCGGCCATTGGTAAGCAATCACCTGATATTGCGCAGGGCGTAAATCAAACGGATACGCATGAGCAAGGGGCAGGGGATCAAGGATTAATGTTTGGTTATGCCTCGAATGAAACAGATGTGCTCATGCCGGCTCCGATTCATTATGCGCATAAGCTAGTTAAACGACAAGCTGCAATACGTAAGTCAGGAAAGTTATCGTGGTTGCGACCCGATGCAAAGAGTCAAATAACATTTCGTTATGTTGATAATAAGCCCGCCAGCATAGAGACGGTTGTTTTATCTACACAGCACAGTCCCGATGTTGACAATAAAACCATTCATGAAGCGGTGATGGAAGAAATTATTAAACCGATTTTGCCAGCTAAATGGCTAAACAAAAATACAAAATACTATATTAACCCAACCGGCCGATTCGTGATTGGAGGTCCATTGGGTGATTGTGGATTAACAGGACGAAAAATTATTGTGGATACTTACGGTGGCATGGCGCGTCATGGTGGCGGTGCGTTTTCCGGCAAAGATCCTTCAAAGGTCGATCGTTCGGCGGCTTATGCAGCACGTTATATCGCAAAGAATATTGTGGCCGCTGGTCTTGCAGATCGTTGCGAGATTCAGATCTCTTATGCGATTGGCGTTGCAGAACCGACATCCATTACGATTGAAACATTTGGTACCGGTAAAATCAGTCACGATAAATTAGTGGTACTTGTGCGCGAACATTTTGATTTACGTCCTCGCGGCATCATCGACATGTTAGATTTGTTACGACCGATTTATAAAACAACCGCATCGTACGGTCATTTTGGTCGAACAGAACCAACATTTACTTGGGAAAAGACGGATAAAGCTGAGGCATTGGCTTCGGCGATTAAAGAACGCATTGCAACTGTAGCATAATGGGAGAAATCATGCGCGTAGAACCTGTAAAAAACTTAAAACCTGATTTTAAAATAGCAGACATTAACTTAGCCGAATGGGGTCGCAAAGAAATGGCAATTGCTCGGACTGAAATGCCGGGGTTAATGTCATTGCGAGAAGAATACAAAGGACAAAAACCATTAGCAGGCGTTCGTTTGGCGGGTTCTTTGCACATGACGATTCAAACAGCCATTTTAATTGAAACATTAGTGGCGCTTGGAGCAGATGTGCGTTGGTCTTCTTGTAATATATTTTCAACACAAGATCATGCAGCCGCAGCGATTGCGGCTTCAGGCGTGCCGGTGTTTGCTTGGAAGGGCGAGACTGAAGAAGAATATTGGTGGTGCGTCGAACAAACTATTTTTGGTCTCAATGGTTGGCGTCCCAACATGATCTTAGATGATGGCGGCGATTTAACGTTAGTGTTGCATCAGAAACATCCCGAGTTGTTAAAAGATATCAAGGGTATTTCGGAAGAAACTACAACGGGCGTGCATCGTTTGTATGACATGATGAAAAAAGGCACGTTGTTGACGACCGCCTTTAACGTGAATGATTCTGTGACAAAATCTAAGTTTGATAATTTATACGGTTCTCGAGAATCTTTAGTGGATGGTATTAAACGTGCGACAGATGTCATGATTGCGGGTAAAGTTTGCGTTGTCTTAGGTTATGGTGATGTCGGAAAAGGTTGTGTGCAATCCTTCAAAGGATTTGGGGCAAACATTTGCGTCACTGAAATCGATCCGATTTGTGCATTACAAGCGGCGATGGAAGGGTACAGAGTAGTTGACATGGATGATGCCTGTAAATATGGCGATATCTTTGTGACAGCGACCGGTAATGAGACGGTGATTACAGAAGATCATATGAAGCAAATGAAGAACCAGGCCATTGTTTGTAACATTGGTCATTTTGATTCAGAGATTGATATTGCATCGTTACGAAAATACACCTGGGAGAACATCAAGCCGCAAGTGGATCATGTGATTTTCCCCGATGGCAAACGCATCATCGTGTTAGCCGAAGGGCGGTTAATCAACTTGGGTTGTGCAACCGGACACCCGAGTTTTGTGATGTCAAATTCATTTACGAACCAAGTGCTTGCACAAATCGAGATGTGGCAACATCCCGATAAATATAAACATGAAGTTTACGTTTTACCAAAACATTTGGATGAAAAAGTCGCGCGTTTACATTTGGATCACGTTGGCGCGAAATTAACGAAACTGAAACCGTTCCAAGCCGAAGCGATTGGTGTTTCCGTCGACGGGCCGTATAAGCCGGATTATTACAGGTATTAATTTGTAGCCCGTATGGAGCGAAGCGAAATACGGGGGATAAGTGCGCTAGGCATGGCGCAGTTCTAGGCGGTGAAAGTCCGCTGCACGCCGCGGAAGTCGGAAGTG
>MGXQ01000050.1:0-20856 GCA_001801405.1 Gammaproteobacteria bacterium RIFCSPHIGHO2_02_FULL_42_13
GAACTGCGCCATGCCTAGCGCACTTATTCCCCGCATTTCGCTTCGCTCCATGCGGGCTACGCTTGCTAGATGTTCAAGTTATTTTGTGACAGACCCTAAGTTGATTTAAACTTCCATGTCTTCACGCCTCTCCAATTTTTAACATGATGCAACTCGGGAATTTTAACCAACTCCAGTTGATCAAACTGAATTTCTGATAATGCTATCTTAATTTGTTTAGACAAATGCATTTTTTCTGCCAATGGCATATCCGCATATAATAAACTCAAATGCGGCAACAGTTGATAGTTTGCCTCTGAATCGACTGAACGATTCACAAATGCAAATAGTTTGTTTAAAAACGCATTTTCCTTAAAATTGATGAATAGCGTTTTAAAATATGCTTCTGTTGCTTTCACCCCCTCTACTTCTAACACAATGGGCGAAAAATTATTTAATTGCTGATCAAAAAGAGCTTGTAATGCATCCCTATTCCGAATAGCTCCATAAAATAACGTCAGGTGCGGCTCAAAAACCGGCGAATGAAATCGATGACTCAACTCCAACATAATGTGACTCAAATAATCATAATAAACAGGATGTGGCTTGAGCCAGAGGGCAAAAGTGTTTTTGGTTGTTTGCATGATCCTGTCCTTACACGCAACCGCGTGTCAATTAATTTAGCTTTAACATCTCCCAATACTTCAAATAAAGACGTAAAGTGGATTTATCAACAAACCCTTCAATCTCGGTATTTTGCAAATCTTTCGCAGAAGGCGTAATGATGGGATTTTGTTGTACGGCTTTTGGCATTAAATGAACCGCCGCTGCATTTGGCGAAGAATACCCTACACCAATGCTAATCATTTTAGCCACATCCGGACGCAATACAAAATTAATAAATTTATAAGCATTTTCAATATGCGCAGCATTTTTTGGAATCACCATATTATCCATCCAAATCAGCACCCCATCTTTTGGATAGATATAATAATAATTTGAATTTTCTTGTATCACCATATTCACATTGCCACTATCGACAATGCCAATGTTTGCATCTTCATTGACATATGTCTGCTGTGCACCATCTGCTTCAAACGATAAAATATTTGGCAACAATGTGCGCAACTTTAAATACGCCTCTTTTATATGCTGAGGATCGGTGTCATTGATTGAATAACCAAGCGCTTTAAATGCAATACCAAACATATCGCGCGTCGCATTACTGCCAATGATTTGATTTTTAAACCGCGGCTGCCATAAATCTTTCCAGCTTGTGATCGTCCCGGGCGGATACTCCGTACGATTAACAATGATTCCCGTCGTCCCCCATAAATAAGGTACACTATATTGATTCCCAGGATCATGTGATTTATTCAGTAACAGCGTATTCAGATATTTAAAATTTGGCAATTGACGCTTGTCGAGTTTGGTGAGCATCCCCTCGTCTCGCATCTGCTCAACCAGATAACTCGTTGGAACCACAATATCATAACTCGAATTAGGATCGGTTTTTAATTTCGTATATAGCTCCTCGTTGCTCTGAAACATACTATAATTCAATTTTATGCCAGTTTCTTTTTGAAACAATGTGATAACATTTTGCGGAATATAACCAGACCAATTATAAACATTGAGCACTTGCCGCGTTGCAAATACTGGCAGCATAAAAAAACATAAAAAAATACTAACCCATTTTCGCATGCTGTTTCCTCAGAAAATAATAGGCCGTCAACACAATTGTCACCGTTGCCACAAAAATTAAAGAAACCAACGCATTCACTTCTGGTGTTACGCCTATATGCACTGCTGAATAAATATAAAGCGGTAAAATTTGAAAATCCGACCCTGTCACAAAAAAACTAATAATCACATCATCAATCGATAATGTAAAACTCAGCAACCACCCGCTAATAATGGCAGGCACCATCAACGGCAAGATGATACGCCAAAACACCGTCAATTCTGTTGCGCCTAAATCCCTGGCCGCTTCAAACAAATGCTTATTGGTATCCTTTAATCGCGCATAAACAGTCACCATCACAAAGGGGATGCAAAACGTCACATGCGCCAACAATAACGTCCAAAAACCCAAGTGAAGATGCAGCATTGAATACAACACTAATAACGAAATACCAAATACCAAATCCGGCACAATAATCAAAATAAAAATCAATCCATGCAATAATTTTCTACCAAAAAAACGATATTTAAATATGGTAACCGCCCCTAACGTTCCAATCGCCGTGGCAAAAGTTGCTGCTAATGCCCCAACCACTAATGAATTGACGGTAACCGACAAAATTGCTGAATCTGAAAACAACAACCGATACCATTTCCATGTTATGCCATGCCATAGCGCAGAAAAATTTGCATTATTAAACGAATATAAAATAATAATAAAAATCGGCAAATATAAAAACACAAACACTAATGTAAAATAGATCAACTTAAAAAATCGATTCATCACATCAACTCCCTGCGCTCTTTGGGCGTGGTCATCTTCCAATAAAACGCAATCATCACCACCATAACGACGGTCAACATCACGCTGACGGCGCAACCCAACGGCCAATTATAGGCTTCAATAAACTGATTTTTGATTAAATTGCCCAGCAATAATGATTTAGCCCCTCCTAAAATATCGGGCACATAAAACATCGTCATCGCCGGCAATAACACCAACAGCATGCCCGCAATAATACCAGGTAACGTCAACGGAATCACAATTTTAAATAACCGCCGTAATTGCTTGGCGCCTAAATCTCGTGCCGCATCCAGCAATGTCCAATTGAATTTTTCTAAATTTGCATACAAGGGTAAAATCATAAACGGCAACAATGTATAAACCAACCCAATTAAAGTCGCTGTTTGTGTATACATCAAATGCAATGGCTGATGAATCAACCCCGCCCATAACAAAAAACCATTGAACCAGCCTTTCACCCGAATCACGATAATAATCGAATAAATACGCATCAGTGAACTTGTCCAAAACGGAATAATCAAAATCAACATCCAAAACAAACGCACGTTTTCTGAAAATTTTGACATGATATAGGCAAAAGGATACGCTAAAATCAAACAAATAATCGCAGTAATGCCGGCCAAATAAAAGGATCGCAAAAAAATACGTAAATAAAGAAGCTGAAATAAATCAGCATAACTTTGTAAGGTAAAATGCCAGCTTAAAAATTCGTTCGTGCCTCCGGTTAAAAACCCACCAACCAGCACCAATGTAAATGGCAACAACGCAAAGAATAATAACCAAGCGAAAATAATAACAATCGAACATTGTTTAAAAAAAATGTCACGCTTCATGGGGCAATATAATCTCCCAACCAAACGGCCATTCGACCCACACATGCTCACCTAATCTAAAATCTAAATTTTCATCATCTTCATCGAAAAACTGTGTGGCTGATAACTTTGTCCCTTTATCCGTGCGCAACACTAAATCGACGATCGACCCTTTATAAACGACCTGCTCCACCACCGCAGAAATCATATCTTTGGTATCATCCACTTCTGAATTATCCCAAGAACGTAAATCTTCTGGCCGCAATAAAACCGATATTTTTTGATGCGGCTCTAAAGCAACTCGCGTCTTAAACACAAACTGATGATCCTCAATGTTAACGGTAACATTATTACCATCCACTGCTAATACTTCTGTTTCAAACACGTTGGTTTCACCGATAAACTGCGCAACATAAAGATTGTTTGGATGTTCATAAATCACGCGTGGCGGACCAATTTGTTCTACCTTTCCATGGCTCATCACCACCACACGATCCGACATCGATAAGGCTTCTTCTTGATTATGTGTCACCATCACAAACGTTAATCCTAAGCGACGTTGCAATGTTTTTAATTCCAATTGCATGTCTTTGCGTAAGGCATGGTCGAGCGCACTCATGGGCTCGTCTAACAATAATACTAACGGCTCGTTCACCGCCGCTCGCGCAATCGCTACTCGCTGTTGCTGACCACCACTTAATTGGTGTGGTTTGCGTGCTTTTAAGCTTTCTAGTTTAACCATCTGTAAGACACGATCAACGCGATCTTGGATTTCAGTCAATGATAATTTCTGACACTGTAATCCAAATGCAATATTTTCAAACACGGTCATATGAGGAAATAATGCATAGTTTTGAAACACCATATTAACGTGACGATGGTTCGGCGGCATACGCGAAACATCTTTTTCGTTGATTAAAATTTGGCCGGACGTTGGCGCATCAAAACCCGCAATGAGGCGTAATAAAGTCGATTTCCCACAACCCGACGGACCGAGCAACGTAAGAAATTCGCCTTCATTGACGTCAAAGTCAATGTGATCAAGAACTTGTTGGTCGTGAAACCATTTATCGATGCATCGAAGCGCTAGTACAGTCTTTTTCATTCATAGAGCCCCCGACAAAATTAAAGAAGAGGCCAATAATAACGGATATAGAAAAGAAAACCAGTGGTTTGACAAAAATAAATGACATGGGAAAAAGCGGTCGTCGAACGACAAAACACACTCTAAACAATATTAAACTGCCTCTTCGCACATGACAGGATTCGTCATTAACAGGTCATTGACCATATTGAGTTTAATATCCGGCAGTTTTTCTTCGACACAAGCCTTCATATGTGCAAGTTCTTGTTCGATATAAACGGCGAGTGTTTTGCTGTCTTCGCGAATTTCAGACGTGAGCGGCCACGCTTGATCGCGAATTTCTTCACTCGGCCACAGTGAATACACACACCACAAACCATCATTGCTTTGATGCAAAGTCGAGCCAATCGCACCACGATGTTCCCGGAAATAATTCACCACATTTTGCCAATGTCGCTTATATTCTTCTTCCCTTCCCGGCTTCAATCGAAAACGATAAATCACCGCTATCATAGAACACTCCCTGAATTCTAATGTGATAGAAATATTTTAACATTAAACCACTTTTTTCATAGTGCTTTTTTCTATATTATCCAACTTTAATCAATAAAACATCAAGGAACGCATTCATGCCACAAACAAAACAAGCAAATTGGTGGAAAGGCGCAATTATTTATCAAATTTATCCGCGTAGCTTTTATGATACCAACGCGGATGGCGTGGGCGATCTCGTTGGGATTACAAAAAAATTAGACTATGTCTCACAACTCGGCGTAGACGCCATCTGGATCTCTCCTTTTTTCAAATCCCCTATGAAAGATTTTGGCTACGATGTTTCCGATTTTTACGACATCGACCCCCTTTTCGGCTCCTTAAAAGACTGGGATGAACTACTCCAACAGGCGCATCAACGCAACATCAAAATTCTCACCGATATGGTGATTAATCACACGTCTGACCAACATGCCTGGTTTATCGAAAGTCGCCGTAATCACGATAATTCAAAGGCTGATTGGTATGTTTGGGAGAATGCAAAACCCGATGGCAGCCCACCGAACAACTGGCTCTCGGTATTTGGTGGATCCGCGTGGACATGGGATGAAACACGCCAGCAATATTATTTGCATAATTTTTTAAAAAGCCAACCCGATTTGAATTATAATAACTCAAACGTGGTCGATGCCGCGCTTAGTATCATGAAATTTTGGTTAGAGCGCGGCGTTGATGGCTTTCGTTTAGATGCCGTAAATTTTTATTTACACGATAAAAAATTACGCGATAACCCGATGCGTCGCAACGATGAACCTCCTGCCGAAGGCGCGCCCGCAAGCAATCCTTATTCCCGACAACACCATGTCTATGACAAAACTCAACCTGAGAATCTAAAAATTATTGAAAAAATGCGCGCATTGATGGATCAATATCCCGGCACAACATCCATCGGCGAGCTCGGCGACGACAATTCCATGATAACCGCGGGTAACTATGTGTGTAACGGCAATCGTCTACATATGGTTTATAGTTTTCGCTTATTGGAAGGCTCTCTCGATGCGGGCTTTATACGCAACAGCTTCGAAACAATGCAACAACATGCCCCGCACGGATGGTTCGGCTGGTCGTTCAGCAATCATGATATTGTGCGCGCCGTCACACGTTGGGGGGGCAAAAATCCACACCCCAATTTGGGTCGATTACTCATGCAATTATTACTCACGCTACGTGGCACGCCCTGCATTTATCAAGGCGAAGAACTGAGTCTACCTGAAGCGGATGTGCCGCACGACAAAATGCAAGATCCGTACGGCATCGAGTTTTATCCTACCTTTAAAGGTCGCGATGGCTGTCGCACACCGATTCCTTGGCAACATGATGCGAAAAATGCTGGATTTACAGAGGCAAAAGAACCGTGGTTGCCCATTCCCATTGAACATCTTGAACACGCCGTCGATTTGCAAGAAGCCAATAAAAATACATTGTTACATCATTACCGACGTTTTATTCATTGGCGCAAACAACAACCGGCACTGATTCACGGGCAAATTAATTTTGTGGATGCCGACGATAATATTTTAGCATTTGAACGTCATACCACCGAACAAACATTTTTACTCGTCTTTAATCTATCCCATACAAAAGCAAGATTTACTGTCGTAAACGCCTATAAATTAGTTGAAACCCACAGTTTTGATGTTACGCTGAAAAAAAACACGATGAGCTTGTTGCCCTTTGGTGTTGCCATATTGAAAAAAATTTAATAAATGCTATTATTGCTCTTTAACGATATCAACGGAGATCTATAATGGACAATTGCCTATTTTGTCAAATCGCAAAAAAAGAGATGCCTGCGAATATTATTTATGAGGATGATGACGTCATCGTCTTTGATGACATTCATCCCAAGGCGCCAATACATAAATTAATTATTCCCAAAATACATATCGCCACTATCAATGACATGACACATGAACATAAAGAATTATTGGGACATATGATTCATACCGCCAAAAAAATCGCAAAAAAATTAGGCATTGCAGATAACGGCTATCGACTTATCATGAATTGTAATACCGATGCAGGACAAGTCGTGTTTCATATTCACGCACATCTGATTGGCGGGCGGTCGCTCGATTGGCATCCGGGTTAACTTGCTGGTCTATGGATTCCGGATATTCCGTCTGCGGCGGAATTCCGGAATGACGAAACTGCTGGCACAGCGATTCCGGAATGACATTATTCTTTGCCTTCGAACTCTTTCATGCTGAGTCTCACACGACCCTGACGATCGAGTTCAACCACTTTGACCTTGATGACTTGCCCTTCTTTTAGATAATCATGAATGTTTTCGATACGTTTTTGCGAAATTTGCGAAATATGCAAAAAGCCATCTTTGCTCGGCGTTAATTGCACGACTGCACCAAAATCCATCATTTTCATCACTTTAGCATTGTCATAAACCGTGCCAACTTCAATATCAGTCGTAATGTCCGCAATGCGATCCCAAGCCGCTTGACCCGCCGCTTGATCGACAGCAGCAATACTGACGATACCTTCGTCATTGATGTCAATCGTCGCACCGGTTTCTTCAGTAATCGATCGAATCATTGCGCCACCTTTGCCAATCACGGTACGAATTTTATCCGGGTGAATTTTCATTGTGCGAATACGCGGCGCGAAATCTGAAATCTCTTTTTTCGGCGCATCTAAAACCGCATTCATACAACCCAAGATATGCAATCGCCCTTCTTGTGCTTGTTCCAATGCTTTGGCCATAATAAATTTCGTGATGCTATCGATTTTAAGATCCATTTGCAGTGCGGTCACTCCTTCCGATGTACCCGCCACTTTGAAATCCATATCCCCCAAGTGATCTTCATCACCCAAAATGTCCGTTAAAATCGCAAATTTGTTGTCTTCTTTAATCAAGCCCATAGCGACACCCGCTACCGGTGCTTTGATGGGCACGCCAGCATCCATGAGCGATAAACTGCCACCACAAACGGAGGCCATTGAGCTCGAACCATTGGATTCGGTAATTTCAGAAACGACACGAATCACATATGGAAATTCTTCTTCCGTTGGCAACACCGCTTCAAGTGCGCGACGTGCTAATCGACCATGACCAAATTCTCGACGTTTTGGACTGCCCACGCGACCGATCTCACCCACACAGTATGGCGGAAAATTATATTGCAGCATGAAACGATCTTTATACTCACCTAACAACGCATCAATCACTTGTGCGCTACGATCACTACCCAATGTGGCCACCACAATCGCTTGCGTTTCGCCACGCGTAAATAACACCGAACCATGGGTGCGCGGCAAAATGCCCGGTTGAATCGTAATCGGTCGAACTGTCCGTGTATCACGTCCATCAATTCGCGGAAATCCATCTAAAATACGTTGACGTACCAATGACTTACCGAGACTTTCAAAGATTTCTTCTATGTCTGCTAAGCTCGATTTATCTGATTCATTACTTGCAAATTGTTCGATAACCCGTTGTTTTAATTTACCGAGCATCGTGCCACGCTTCATCTTATCTGATGTCTGATACGCGGCCAATAAATCACTTCCAATTAAACTGTTAATCTTTTGTTTTAATTCATTATTTGATGCAGGAGTTCGCCATATCCATTTAGGCTTGCCTGCTTCATCCGCTAATTCTTTAATCGCTTGAATGACCACTTGCATTTGCTCATGACCATACCAGACCGCCTCTAGCATGACTTGTTCTGGCAAAATATTGGCTTCGGATTCAACCATCAAGACGCCCTTTTCTGTACCAGCAACGACTAAATTAAGATCAGATTTTTTCAGCTGCGATGTGGTGGGATTTAAGATATATTTTCCATCGACGTAACCCACTCGCGCAGCACCCATCGGACCGTTAAATGGCATGCCTGAAAGTGATAATGCAGCAGAGGCGCCAATCATCGAGACAATATCAGGATCCACTTCAGGATTGACCGACATAACGGTGGCAATAATTTGTACTTCGTTTTTAAATCCATCTGCAAAAAGTGGACGAATCGGACGATCAATTAAACGAGCTGTTAAGATTTCTTTTTCGCTTGGACGGCCTTCTCGTCTAAAAAAGCCTCCTGGAATTTTACCAGCCGCATAAGTCTTCTCTTGATATTCAACGGTTAACGGGAAAAAATCCATAACAGATTTAACATCCTGCTGACCCACAACGGTCACTAATACTGAGGTTCCATCCATATCGATCATCACCGCGCCTGTTGCTTGACGTGCGATAATCCCTGTTTCTATCGAAAGCGTATGAGCACCATACGAAAGCGTTTTTTTAGTAGCCACTTTAGAATTCCTTAAAATTTTTTAATTACTGTCACGAAGATTTAAACGTTCAATCAGGGTAGTGTATCGATTAGCATCGGTGTTTTTTAAGTACCCTAACAATTTACGACGTCGATTTACTTTACGCATTAAACCCGTACGGGAATGGTGATCTTTTACATGCGTATTGAAATGTGCTTCCGTCAACTTATTGATGTCTTTGGTTAACAAAGCAACCTGCACTTCCACCGAGCCTGTATCCTTCTCGTTGGTGTGATATTCGCCCATAATCTCTTTTTTTGATTCTGTCGACAACGACATATTTTTACCTCTATTTTGACTTGATAAACATCGGCATTCTACCGATTAAACCCCTCTGGCTCAAGGAATTTTTGGGGAAATCATGTATTTGTCATGGATATTTACCATGCCAGACAGTAACGTAGCCTGGGTGGAACGAGCAAAGCGAGTGAAACCCAGGGCTTTCATCCTGGGTTTCGCTTCGCTTCACCCAGGCTACGCTTGCTGTCTTTCTCGCGATTGGAACATGCTTCCCCGCATTCCGCTTCGCTCCATGCGGGCTACGCTTGCTATAATACCTTTACTGTGCGATCAAACGATTAATCAATAGTTTACCGCCTACTTCAATTTCACCAATCCCCAAAAATCGGTTTTGGTTTGCATCGACTAAACGCACAACACCCGGCAATTGATCTCTTAAAAATAGGGGTCGCCCACGCTGTAATGATTCAGTTTGCAATCGCGATAACGATACAACGGGTATGTTTTGCAACATTGAATCAATCGGCAATATGTTTTTATCCAACAACGATAAATCTTCTTGTTCGGCCAATTTTTCAATCGCCGACAACTCAATCATTTGTTCTTCACGATACGGCCCTGCTTTTAAGCGTCGCAAAAATGTCACATGCGCACCGCAACCTAATTTTTTACCCATATCTTCAACCAACGTGCGAATATAGGTGCCTTTGCTGCAATGCACTTCTAATATTAAATTATCCTCTTTCCATTCGACCAATTTTAATTGATAAATTTTAACTGTTCGAGATTTGCGTTCGATTTCAATACCTTGACGTGCTAGTTTATATAGCGGCTGACCTTTATGTTTTAACGCAGAAAACATCGAAGGAATCTGGTCGATTTCGCCATCAAATTGTTTTAAAACAGCATGGATCGCCTCTAACGTAATCTCTTTTGTCGAATGTGTTTCAACGATTTCACCTTCCAGATCGCCCGTCGTCGTCGATGCGCCCAACTTGCTGACCACATAATAATATTTATCTGCGTCTAATAAAAATTGCGAAAATTTTGTCGCCTCGCCAAAACAAATCGGTAATAACCCCGTCGCTAAAAGATCTAAACTACCCGTATGCCCCGCTTTTTTAGCCGAAAACAACCATTTCACTTTTTGCAGCGCCTGATTAGAAGACATGTTGGTGGGCTTATCTAAGAGTAAGACGCCATTTAGTTTTCGCTGCATAATGCATTAAGTCTTTATTTATTTAATAATTTCGAAATCTTCGTGCCGTGTGCGACACCTTCGTCGTAATAAAAGTGTAATGCCGGTATTTTGCGTAATTCAATACAGTCAGCCAAATGATGACGCAAAAACTTTGCTGCACCATTTAATATTTTTAATGTTTCTGGATTATTGGTTTCATCGCGCGTGGCGACATACACTTTGGCATAAGATAGATCGCGCGTCACGTCAACTCCAGTGACCGTAATAAACAATAAACGAGGATCCGACAATTCTTTCTGAATGATACGAGCCAGTTCGGATTGAATCAACGATTCAACACGATGCATGCGATTTTCACTCATTAGAGGGTACGCTCCACTTGCACACGCTCAAACACTTCAATTTGATCGCCGACTTTAATATCATTATAATTTTTTACGCCGATACCGCATTCTATGCCTTTTCGAACTTCTGAAGCGTCTTCTTTAAAGCGGCGTAAGGAATCCAATTCCCCTTCAAAAATCACCACATTATCGCGCAACACACGAATGGGTCGATTGCGTTTGATGACGCCTTCCGTCACCATGCATCCGCTCACTGCGCCAAACTTTGGCGAACGAAACACTTGTCGCACTTGCGCCAAACCAATGATATCTTCTCTAAACCGCGGCGCCAACATGCCAGTCAACGCTTGTTTGATTTGGTCAATCACCTCATAAATAATACTGTGATAACGCACATCGACACCCGTTGTTTCAATTAAATGTTTTGCCGAATGATCAGCGCGCACATTAAAACCAATCATAATGGCACGTGATGCAATCGCCAAATGTACATCGGACTCCGTAATACCACCCGTACCACTCGAAATAATTTTAACTTGCACCTCGTCATTGGATAATTTCAACAACGATTCTTTTAACGCTTCGACTGAGCCTTGCACGCCTGCTTTTAAAATAACATTTAATACTTTTGGTTCATCTTGGCCAAAATGGTCAAAGAGATTTTCTAAAGTAACATTGCGAACATCCGCAAATTTGCTTTGTCTAAATTTAGTTTGGCGGAACAATGCCACTTCTCGCGCACGCTTTTCATCGCGCGCCACCACCACATCATCACCCGCATTTGGCGTATCAGATAATCCAAGTACTTCAACGGGAATCGACGGCCCTGCCTCTTCAATGCGACGGCCGTTTTCATTTAATATCGCGCGCACACGCCCATAAGTCATGCCCACTAATATCATATCTCCCTGACGCAACGTGCCTTGCTGCACCAAAATCGATGCAATGGGACCGCGATTTTTATCCAAACGTGACT
This sequence comes from Gammaproteobacteria bacterium RIFCSPHIGHO2_02_FULL_42_13, assembly GCA_001801405.1. Classification (GTDB taxonomy): domain Bacteria; phylum Pseudomonadota; class Gammaproteobacteria; order UBA12402; family UBA12402; genus O2-02-FULL-42-9. The sequence goes on from MGXQ01000050.1 coordinate 11,967, forward strand.
CCACTACAAATCCTTTCGCCGGCGCATCTTTGACGGCCGTTAACTCTAAAACTTCAGCTTGTAACAACACTGCATCTAATAATGCATCAATACCATCGCCTTTTTTCGCCGAAATATTTACAAATAGGGTATCGCCACCCCATTCCTCAGGAAGAACGTTGTGTTTGCTTAATTCCGTTTTCACTTTTTCAGGATCTGCGGTCGGTTTATCAATTTTGTTGACAGCCACAATCATCGGCACACCCGCTGCTCTTGCATGCTCGATCGCTTCAACCGTTTGCGGCATAACACCGTCATCAGCGGCCACAATTAAAATAACAATATCTGTTACTTTTGCGCCACGTGCGCGCATCGCAGTAAACGCTTCATGTCCCGGCGTATCTAAAAATGTAATCATCCCTTTTGGAGTTTCGACATGATATGCACCAATATGCTGCGTAATGCCACCCGCTTCGCCATCGGCTACTTTCGTCCGACGAATATAATCCAATAAAGATGTTTTCCCATGATCCACATGACCCATAATCGTCACAACGGGCGGGCGCGGAACGGCTTTTGCATCTGTTTTTAAATCATCCCAAACCGCATCTTCGATAGCATTTTCGTTGATTAACTTAACTTTATGTCCCATTTCTTCAACAACAATGACAGCCGTCTCACGATCAATGACTTGATTGATCGTTGCCATCACGTCTAATTCCATCAACTTTTTGATAATTTCAACCGCTTTAACAGACATGCGTTGCGCTAATTCAGCAACCGTGATCACTTCGGGAATAGCGACATCATGAATGACAGGCTCCGTGGGTCTTTCAAATTCTTGACGTCTTATTTTGCCTTTAAAGGGCGTTGTCTTTTTGCGCGGCCTTACAATAACTGGCTCATCGAGCATATCCAGCGCATCGAGCTCGTCGTCATCATCATTCAAGTTAATTGTACGTATATCAATCTTCTTTTGTGAGCGCTTTTTTTCTTGCTCTCGCGCTCTCGCTTTTTTCTTGGCTTTGCGTTGATCTTCATCCTCAAATGGAACGGTGGCTTTTGATGGCTTATCTTTTATCTTAATCTCTGACGGCGCGGCACTCGGTTTTACTTCATGGACTTTTGTTTTCTTGTCGGCAGGTAATTCTGGTTGCTGCGTACGATCTTCGACTTGACGTTTCGCCAGATCAGCCTCTAATCGCACCTTCTCTTCTTGCCGAGTTTCTTTCTCTTTGTCCAACATAAAGCGTTGTTTGTAATAGGTGTGTTTTTTACGCACTTCCACATTCACGATTTTATTGCTTTTGTTTTGAACGCCAGTAATTTTTAATTTGCTAATACTTTTACGCTTTAGGGTCAACTTGCGTTTAGGTTCTTCTGCGGATGTCTCATCCGGTATTTTTTCGTTTTTTTGCGCTTGCAAAAACTCAGTGATTTTTTTGCGCTGTCCATCAGATATTTCATGATCAGCCGAGTTAATGCGCATATTAGCCAACTTAAATGCTTTCAACAAATCATCGACAGAAAGCTTTAGCTCCTTTGCCAATTGTTTCACTTCAATTTTTTCTGTCATCTGTTACTCCACAGTACGCAATCCCAGCAATAGGCATCTTCTACTCAAACCAAGGTTCACGCGCAGTCATAATTAACTCTGCCGCACGCTCTTTTGGCATATCTCCTACAATATCAATTAACTCTTCGACTCCCAGATCCGCAAGATTTTCCATGGATTTAATTTTCTTGGCCGCTAATTTATTCGCTAACTCGCGATCCATTCCGCGCATTTGCAGCAATGTCTCATCCGGCTGCGGCGCGTCGGCTTCTTGCTTTGCTAATATTTCTTTTGCACGTTCTTGTAAAGCGGCGACAATTTCTTCATCAAATTCTTCAATATTTGCCAATTCCTCTGCAGGAATATATGCAATCTCTTCTAAACTACCAAATCCTTCGCGCACAAAAATTGCAGCAATCTCCTCATCAATATCTAACTTATTCATAAACATCTTTTGCGTCTTTTCAGAATCGGCTTGGCCTTTCTTTTCAGCTTCTTCAACTGTCATCACATTCAACGTCCAACCGGTTAAAGCACTCGCTAAGCGCACATTCTGTCCGCCGCGACCAATCGCCTGTGATAACTGCTCTGGATCCACCGCAATATCCATTGTTTTGGTTTCTTCATCCACCACAATCGATGCCACTTCAGCTGGCGCCATCGCATTAATAGTCAACTGAGCAGGATTATCATCCCATAGAATGATGTCGATACGCTCGCCATTTAATTCGTTTGAAATCACCTGTACTCGCGAACCCCGCATGCCGACACACGCCCCAATCGGGTCAATTCGACCATCATTGGTCTTGACTGCCACTTTAGATCTTACACCAGGATCGCGCGATAATGCTTTGATTTCAATTACTTCTTCACCTATTTCTGGAACTTCAATTTTAAACAATTCCATTAACATTTCTTTGCATGCGCGACTCACAAACAATTGAGGTCCACGCGCTTCTGGACGAATCTCATATAAATAACCCCGTATACGATCACCTGATCGCACTGATTCACTTGGCAACATTTCTTCACGCGGAATAATTGCTTCGGCATTATCGCCTAAATCGAGCACGATCCCATCGTGCGATACATGCTTCACCATCCCAGCAATCAATTGATTGAGTTTATCACTGTACGCTTCAATGACTTTGGTTCGTTTGGCTTCTCGCACCTTTTGCACGATAACTTGTTTAGCCGTTTGAGCGGCGATACGACCAAACTCAACCGACTCCATGGGCTCTTCAACCGTGTCACCTTCTTTTAAGCCTTTTGCTTGACCATCTTCTAAGTTTAAATGCAACTCGGGATCAAATTCAATTTCTTCATTGTCAGGATTTACCACCGTCCAGACGCGAAAAGTTGAATACGCACCGGTTTCAGGATCTATTGAAACGCGTACATCAATGGGCGTCAAATGACGTCGTTTTGTTGCCATTTCTAAGGCGGCTTCAATGGCCTCCAAAATCACTTCTTTTGAAACATCCATTTCATATGAAACAGTTTTGGCAACATCTAAAATTTGTTTGTTCATGATTTATCCTCTATCATTAATTTGCCTTTGGCGATCTGCGCAAAAGGCAATTCAAAATTTTCATTCTCTACACGCATTAAAACATGTGCTGATGAAACATCAACGATCACACCTTTAAAATTACGTCTCCCCTCAAGCGGCATTGACAATTGTACATTCGCCGTTCGCCCCATAAATTTTTTATAATCCTCAATCGTAAATAACGGCCGATCCAATCCAGGCGATGATATCTCTAATTGATATGCATCCACCATAAGATTTTCAACATCAAACAAGGCGCTGAGTTGACGACTGACCACAGCACAATCATCCAATGTCACACCATTCTCCCGATCCACATAAATCCGCAATACAGGCGGACGACTGCTTTGCAGCTCACAGCCCACCCACTCATAGCCCAGTGCTTTGACCGTCGGTCCTGCTATTTGTCTCACCCGCTCTATCTTGTTCATCGCTTTTCCAATGGGCATAAAAAAAGTGGGTTGACCCACTTTCTCTTCAATCATTGTGCGCCCATCATGATGAGCGGGTCATTGCGCTGTTTATAAAAAAACAACGCTGCATACCTCCAAAAACATTGGTTGCGGGGGCAGGATTTGAACCTACGACCTTCGGGTTATGAGCCCGACGAGCTGCCAGACTGCTCCACCCCGCGGTATTTCAGAATGGAACTATAGCGAAAATTTATGCAATACGCAAGGCGTATAAAAGAAAATGAGGAGCAATATGCCTTTTAACTATTGTCTCTCATATGCGGAAAGAGAATCACATCGCGAATCGACGCCGCATCGGTAAACAGCATCACCAAACGATCGATGCCAATGCCCTCGCCCGCCGTGGGGGGCATACCGTATTCCAATGCGGTAATGTAATCTTCATCGTAATACATCGCCTCATCATCGCCAGCATTACGCACTTGCGCTTGCGCTTTAAATCGCTTGGCTTGTTCTTCGGGATCATTTAATTCTGAAAAACCATTGCCAATTTCACGGCAAGCAATAAAAAACTCAAACCGATCGGTCACGAACGGGTTGTCATCATTGGGGCGTGATAAAGGTGACACTTCTGTGGGATATTCCGTAATAAATGTCGGACTCATAAGATTTTTCTCAACCGTATGCTCAAAAATCACGGTTTGTACGCGACCTAATCCATCCGTATCAAATAAAGTCGCGCCCAGTTTTTTAGCAATTTTTTTTGCACTCGCTAAATTTTCTAAATCTGCCGCGTGAATATCGGGATTAAAATGCAGAATAGAATCCTTTAATGTCATCTTCGCAAAGGATTTTCCAAAATCTATTTCATTCCCCTGGTACATCACTTGGGTTTGCCCATAAATAGCGTAAGACATCTCACGCAATAAGGTTTCCGTCAAATCCATGAGGTCATTATAATTGGCATACGATTGATAAAACTCTAACATCGTAAATTCGGGATTATGCTGAATCGAAATGCCTTCATTACGAAAATTACGATTGATTTCAAACACGCGCTCAAATCCACCGACGACTAAACGCTTCAAATAAAGTTCCGGTGCAATACGCAAATAAAGAGTTCTATCCAGCGCATTGTGATGCGTCACAAACGGTTTTGCCGCCGCACCACCGGGAATCACTTGCATCATCGGCGTTTCAACTTCTAAAAATTTTCGATCTCGCAAAAATTGTCGAATAAATTCAATAATATGATTGCGCACATAAACCATATTACGCGTCTCTTCGTTGGCAATTAAATCCACATAACGTTGGCGATAACATATTTCTTTATCCGTCAAACCATGAAACTTATCGGGCAATGGACGTAATGCTTTTGTAAGCAACCGTGCTTCTTCGGCATGAATCGATAATTCACCCGTTTTGGTTTTAAACAAAAACCCTTTGACGCCAATAATATCGCCCAAATCCCATGTTTTAAACGCATCATAAACACCCTCAGGCAAATCGTTTTGACGCAAATAAATTTGAATGCAACCCGACATATCTTGAATCTGCACAAAACTCGCCTTACCCATCACACGACGCAACATGATGCGACCGGCGACTGAAACGACTATTTTGCTTGCCTGCAATGTATCATTGTCCTTATTGTCATGTACTGCATGCAATTCACCCGCCAACGCATCACGCCGAAAGTCATTGGGATACGCTTGACCCGCTTTGCGCAATGCGTTTAATTTCTCTTTGCGCTGCGCAATGAGTTCGTTTTCATCGACTGTGTTTGTGTCTACTTGGTCGTTCATATTCATTATCCTATGCTATTACTCCCCCGAAAGCTGCAATAAACTGCTTTCAATAAATCTTTCCAAATCCCCATCTAAAACTGATTTTGTATCGTGAATTTCAACGCCCGTACGCAAATCTTTAATGCGCGATTCATCCAATACATAGGATCGAATCTGTGTCCCCCAACTAATATCCGTTTTAGAATCTTCCATCGCCTGTTGTGCTTCATGACGTTTTTTTAATTCCAACTCATACAATTTTGCCTTAAGCTGTTTCATCGCACTAGACTTATTTTTATGTTGCGAACGCTCACTTTGACATTGCACCACTGTATTAGTCGGTTCATGCGTAATGCGCACGGCCGAATCCGTTCGATTCACATGCTGTCCGCCGGCACCGCTGGCACGATATGTATCAATGCGCAAATCTGCCGGATTGATATCGATTTCAATACTATCATCTACTTCGGGATAAACAAACACCGATGAAAAAGACGTATGTCGCTTATTATTGGCATTAAACGGTGATTTACGCACGAGTCGATGCGTCCCTGTCTCCGTGCGCAACCAACCATGTGCATACTCTCCATCAAATTTAATCGTCGCATTTTTAATGCCCGCCACCTCGCCCGGAGAAACATCGAGCAGTTGTGTTTTAAATCCACGCCGCTCACCAAAACGCAAATACATACGCATTAACATCTGCGCCCAATCTTGCGCTTCGGTGCCACCAGAACCCGCTTGAATATCTAAATAAGTATTGTTAGCATCCAATTTGCCGTTGAAACGACGCTGAAATTCTAATTGCTCTAAACGCTGCGCATATTGATCTAAGTCTTTTTCAAGATCAGCAATTGACATCTTATCGTTTTCGGTTACTGCTAATTCGAATAATTCATTAAGATCTGCAATATCTTGTTGCAATTGATTCATAACATCGACGACTTTTTGTAACGACGCTTTCTCTTTGGCTAAGGCTTGGGCATTTTCAGAATCATTCCAAAGGTGCGGATCTAAAAGCGCACGCGTCACCACTTCTAGGCGAGCATTTTTTACATCATAGTCAAAGATACCCCCGTAAGCGCACCACACGATCGGTGAAATCAGCGATACGCGCACGACTATCTTTTATCTCAGACATATATTTCCCAATTCTGTTAATAGATGGTACTTTATATGGCATACTGGTGCCCGAGTCAACTATATATATGGAACAAAAATTAAACAAGCAGCGGCCTGGCGACCAGGGTTTAACAGATCTAGGCGATGGTTTACGCGTCTCAAAAGATCATGTGCAAATTGCTGCCTTTGGCGCCATCGATGAATTGAATTGCGCGATTGGCCTTTTGCTCACGACAGACAATCTACCCGATGCGATGATTCCCCTTTTAACGCGCACACAACAAGAACTCATACAAATTGGCAGCGATATCAGCAAGTCGACCCATACCATTCATGAACTGCATATTCAACTCTTAAATAAAGAAATCGATAATCTCAATCAACAACTCCCGCCGTTAAAAAAATTCATTCTCCCTGGTGGAACCGTTGCTGCAGCACACGCGCATTGTGCGCGCGCGATTTGTCGCCGCGCCGAACGAAAATTAGTTTCACTTTCGCAACAAAAAAAAATTAATCCTTATTTGTTGCAATATTTAAATCGGTTGTCGGATTTATTGTTTTTGCTTGCGAGGAAATTAGACACCGAGAAAGAATAAGGAAAACATGATATCTTAAAATTCCGCATGATTGGGAACGCGTGGGAAAGGAACAATATCACGAATATTGGCCACACCGGTAACATAACCCACTAACCGCTCGAACCCAATACCAAAACCTGCGTGCGGTACCGATCCATAACGACGCAAATCGCGATACCACCATAAGTTTTTTTTATCAATTTTTAACGCATCCAATCGCTTATCGAGTTCACTCAAACGCTCTTCGCGTTGCGATCCACCCACAATTTCTCCTATGCCAGGGACTAAAATATCCATGCCTGCAACAGTTTTATTATCTTTATTCATTCGCATATAAAACGCTTTGATCTCCTTCGGATAGTTTTGCACAATCACCGGACGACCTTCCGTCACGACTTCTGTCAGATAACGCTCGTGTTCGGTTTGCAAATCCGAGCCCCATTCCACTTTAAATTCAAAGCGATCATTCACTTTTTCGAGCGTCTTAATGGCATCACTATATTCCATTTGAACAAACGGCGCATCCAGAATTTTTTGTAATCGATTGATCGCCTCTTTATCGACATGTTGCACAAAGAAATTCATATCATCGGAATAAGTCGCCAATACGGTTTTAAAAATATATTTTAATAAATTTTCTGCTAACACGGCCACATCTTCTAAATCGGCAAAGGCTATTTCAGGTTCAATCATCCAAAATTCTGCTAAATGCTTCGTGGTATTTGAATTTTCTGCACGAAACGTGGGACCAAACGTATACACCTTCGACATCGCCAAACAATAGGCTTCCACTTCTAATTGACCAGACACTGTTAAAAATGTTTCGCGCCCAAAAAAGTCCTGCGAAAAATCAATGGCATTCGTATTTTCTTTGCGTGGCAAATTTAATAAATCTAACGTGCTCACCCGAAACAGTTCACCCGCCCCTTCGCAATCACTCGCGGTAATAATCGGTGTATGAATCCAATAAAATCCATTGTCATCTAAAAAACGGTGAATCGCCTGTGCCACACAATTTTGAATGCGTGTCACTGCACCAATGATATTGGTGCGCGGCCTTAAATGCGCATGTTCACGCAAATATTCAACGGTATGATGTTTCGGCGAAATCGGGTAGGTATCTGGATCATCCACAAAACCGACCACGATGATCTGCTTTGCCTGAATCTCAAATGCCTGGCCTTTCCCCAATGATTTGACTAACTCGCCATCGACAATAATGGAACAGCCCGCTGTTAAATGCAAAACATCTTGTTCATAATTTGACAGGTTTTTAGATGCCACCACCTGAATTGGGTCAAAACAAGACCCATCATGCACCATCAAAAATGAGATGCCCGCCTTAGAATCCCGCCGAGTTCGAACCCAGCCTTTTACACAGACTGACTGACCAACATTGACCTCGCCAGCTAATAATGACGAAATACTATACTCATTTGCACTTTTTAAACTCATGGAGCCCTGCCTGGTTTTTTACTACACGCTAGGCTGAAAAGGATATCCTAACGCACGGATTTTTCAATGAGTTATTGCTAATTAATTGATTTCGCCTGCGCGGGAAACCCGCGCGAACGGCTCCTCTCGGGGAGCATTGCATTGCTCCCCTCTGTAACGTAGCCTGGGTGGAACGAGCAAAGCGAGTGAAACCCAGGGCCTTCACCCTGGGTTTCGCTTCGCTTCACCCAGGCTACACTTGCTTGTCTCCGCTGCAAGCAGCCGAGATTTCTTACTTTAAAATATTGAAACGCATTGTGGTATAATACAATTACACGCGGTACCCTATCATGAAAAGTTTACTCGACATTGATGATTTTAAAAGATTAGCGCGGTAGCAACTGTCTTGATGGTAGATTGTCATCCTCGGGATTTTGCGTAGCAAATTCGCCGGGGATCCATAAGTTGAT
>MGXQ01000050.1:20872-21421 GCA_001801405.1 Gammaproteobacteria bacterium RIFCSPHIGHO2_02_FULL_42_13
ATTTAGGAATGGATCCCCGACAAATGCTTACGCATTTTCGGGGATGACAAAGCCAGCGTAACCCGTATAGAGCGAAGCGAAATGCGGGGAATAATGTAGCCCGCATGGAGCGAAGCGAAATGCGGGGAATAATAAAAAGTAGTTACTATGATTAATTTATTAATCCAGGCAGTCGCGGGGCGCTGAGTCCGTTCCCATGCCGCTTAACATTTGGTGATCAACATGAAAACTCGAAATTATGCTGTCGCGTCTTCTTTCTTCACTCCCAGCCTTTTTCCCTTAGGCGACCTACTAGCCGGGTGCCCCTGGGTCGCTGCGCGTTCGTGGCGGCTGGTTAAAGAAAACAGAGGCAATGGAAATGAACCAGATTGGTTTGAAACAGAATTTCCCAAATACGATCAGATCCCTGATCAATTCTATTCGTGGACCACCCCTCATGGTAAACGCTTTCCTGTGACACGGGATCCTAAAAATAGAGATTATTTCCTCTGCCCAACAGAAGTGCAATACAAAAAATCTGATGGGTATTGGTATGCTGAACTGCGCCTC
>MGXQ01000051.1:0-9411 GCA_001801405.1 Gammaproteobacteria bacterium RIFCSPHIGHO2_02_FULL_42_13
CAACAGTGGGATGATTTTGTTGAACCTTATAGAGATAAATCAGAAGAAATAAAAGTTGCGTTAAGAGTTCGGATAGAAAAAGCCGAACAAAGAACAGAGCGTGAAGTGCAATTGAGAGAGGAAGAATCCCGTCGAGCAGATAGAGGAGCTCAGGTAAACGCGCTGTTGCGTGCCAGAATTGCGGAATTCGAAGCCGCGCAAGAAAGAAGAGGTGAACACAGTGCGAAACGCCCAGCGGAGCCAGGGGATGGTCATCCAGATGAGGCAAAAAGAGGAAGAGAAGCGGATGAACGCCCACCTTCCCCGAAATTAGGATAATAAAGATGTTTTCAACACAACACAGCAAAAAAAATTGAACAGGCGAAGTAACAGTTTATTTTTTAAGATGATACTAACGGATGGATTAGAATTTGATAATAGGATTATTGAATGAAACATACTCTCAACGATCGTCCCGCTCAACCTTATTTACAAGCGCAATTGTCGCGAGCCGCGCAGTATGGACAACAAGGTCATTTTCAAGAGGCTGAAAAGATTTGCGTAGAATTATTAAAGCGATTTCCAAATCATCCGGAAGCGCTCCACTTGGCCGGTCTTGCGGCCTTGCAACAACAGAAAATACCTGCAGCGATTGATTTTTTTCAAAAAGCGATTCGTGCACAAGGCAAAAATCCGGCTTTTTATAACCATCTGGGCGTAGCGTATTGCTATAACCAGCAAGTGGCAGAAGGATTGCAAGCGTACGGAAAGGCAATTCAATTAAATTCCTCGTTTGCAGAAGCGCATTTAAATTTAGGCATAGCGCTGGCAAAAGCTAAGCGATGGGAAGAAGCAAAACAGCATGACGAAAAAGCATGCGCGCTTGCGCCTAACAATCCGATCGCCTGGAATGAGCTGGGGAATCTGTATCAGGTGCAAGGGGATTTATCGCAAGCAGTTATGGCTTATCAACAGGCGTTAAAGATTAATCCGCATTATGCAGAAGGTTATTATAATCTCGGCATGGCCTTGCGCCAACAACATCAGTTAGAGGCGGCCAAAACTTGTTATCAAAAAGCGCTCGCGTTAAAACCTCATTACATTGAAGCGCGCAATAATTTAGGCACTATTTTTATGGATTTAGAACAAGCGAGTGCTGGCATAGAACAATTTAAACAAGTATTGGCAGAAAACCCGCATTTTATACCAGCGATTAAAAATCTCGGGGATATCTATTTACGACTGGATCGTTATCAAGAGGCGATTGCAGTATTTAAACAAGGATTATCACAACAGCCTGATCATTTAGAATTACTCAATGCGATTGTGCTGGCTCTTAAAAATGATGCGGAATGGAACGAGCTGGAAGTATGGCAATCTGCTTTAATGACCGCGCTGCAAAAGGCGCTTGCAGCCGGAGAACTTTGTCATCTATCGCCATTTAGCGCCTTATCGTTACCGTTCGATCAAGCGCTCTGTGCAAAGATCGCTGCCGATCATGCGCATCACACCTTTCAATCGATTGTACCCAAGGTATATTCGGTTTATATGACATCCAAATTGCGCAAGTTGCGCATAGGTTATGTGACCGCTGATTTTAGAGATCATCCCGTCGGACATCTACTACCGGGTGTACTTGAACATCACGATCGTGCGCAGTTTGAAATTATCGCGTATTCCATTGGTCCAGAAGATCATTCGACCTATCGCAGTCGCATTAAAAAAGCGTGTGATCAATTTATCGATTTAGCTCAACGATCCATTGCTGATGGCGTGGATCGCATTCGATCGGATCAGGTGGATATTTTAATTGATTTAATGGGCTATACGAATTATGCCAAACCCGAAATCTTTGCGCATCGCTGCGCGCCCATTCAAATCGGTTATTTGGGTTATCCGGGCACTTGTGGCGGATCGTTTCTCGATTATTATATCGCCGATCCCACCGCTTTACCGGAAACATTGGGCTGTCATTTTAGCGAGAAAATTCTGTATTTACCTCACGCCTATTTTGCAACCGATGATCATATGGCCGTGGCGGCCGAGCCTCCTACGCGAGCGGAATGTCAATTGCCGGAAGATGTTTTCGTTTATTGTTGTTTTTGCACGCATTACAAATTATCTTTACCGGCCTTTAACGCCTGGATGAAAATTCTAGCTGCCGTGCCGAATAGTGTGTTGTGGCTTTTTAGTCGCACGGAGAGTTTTGAGCAAAATCTCAGAAAGATAGCCATGCAGCAGAATATTGCAGCGGATCGTATTATTTTCGCAAAACGCGAATCCAAAGAACGACATTTAGCGCGTCATCGTCACGCGGATTTATTCTTGGATACTTTTTTATATAACGCGCATACGACAGCGATTGATGCACTGTGGACCGGGGTTCCTCTTATCACGTATTTGGGGCAGACGATGCAGTCACGCGTTTCGGCGGCGTTATTAAAAGCGATTGATTTGCCGGAATTGATCACGGTGTCTGTTGAAGAGTATATTGAAAAAGCAATTTCGTATGGACGAAATAAAGATGCCCATGCGGCGTTAAAGCAGAAATTACAGGATCATATTTTGACGACCCCGCTATTTAATACCGCTGGCTATACGCGTGATTTAGAGAAAGCCTATCGATTATCGTGGGATAGATGGATAGATCAACAAACGCCAACCACGATGTTTGTTGAGAGCGAGATGAAGAGGAGCAAAACCCTCGAGTAAATTATGGTTATTAAAAATCAGTGTTAAACACCGCGCTAATTTTATATAATGCCCCAAAAGGATATGACGTTATAAATCTAATAAAAATCCATTTTTTTTTCACTTTCCGCAAACGAACGATAAGCAGGGAATGTTATGCCAAAGTTATATAACGCAGAAAAAGATACACTTCAACAAGAGCTGAGCGATCACCACGCTTCAGAGCGGCGCACAACACCGCTGGGTGAGTTTCGGGTGAACACGTATACGACGAATGATCCAATGTATCCTGCCATCGCGGGCTTAATCAACGGGGGATTTGCGGTAACGTGGGCGGGCGATGGCCAAGATGGCAGTGGTTATGGCATTTATGGCCAACGTTATGATGCAAGTGGTGTAGCGCAAGGCGGCGAATTTCGGGTTAATACCTATACAACAAGTTTTCAATACGTTCCTGCCATCGCCGCCTTAACCGATGGCGGCTTTGTAGTGACGTGGAGGAGCGACGCCCAAGATGGCAGTTATTATGGCGTTTATGCCCAGCGCTATGATGGCAGTGGTGTGGCGCAAGGCGTCGAATTTCGGGTCAATACCTATACGACGAGTAATCAATGGAATGCTGCTGTTGCCGCCTTGAGCACTGGTGGCTTTGTGGTGACGTGGGAGAGCTATCTGCAAGATGGCAGTTATGATGGTGTTTATGCTCAACGCTATGATGAACGTGGTGTGGCGCAAGACGCTGAATTTCGAGTCAATACCTATACGACAAATTATCAATATTCTCCTGTTATCGCAGCCTTAACCGGCGGGGGATTTGCGGTGACGTGGCAGAGCAGTGGCCAAGATGGCAGTGGTTATGGCATTTATGGTCAGCGCTATGATGGCAGTGGTGTGGTGCAAGGCGCTGAATTTCGAGTCAATACCTATACGACAGGTGATCAAGAGTATTATTCTAGTTTTGGCATCGCGGGCTTAACAGGCGGGGGTTTTGTGGTGACGTGGTGGAGCTTCGGCCAAGATGGCAGTAGTTATGGTGTTTATGGTCAGTGCTATAATGCGAGTGGTGCAGTGCAAGGAGGAGAGTTTCGCGTCAATACCTATACGGCAAGTTATCAACAGAATCCTGCCATCGCTGGTTTAACCGGCGAGGGATTTGTGGTAACGTGGGATAGCTATGGCCAAGATGGCAGTCTTTATGGCGTTTATGCCAAAACCTATATCGCCCCCACGCTCAGCAATAATCAGCTCACGCTGAGCGAAGGCCAAACGGTTGTTTTAACAGCGAATGATTTTAGTGCCACGGATGTCGATGATGCTGCTGGAACCTTAATCTTTGAACTGAGCGATGTAACACAGGGTCGATTTGAATTCACAACAAATTCAGGTATTGCAATCACGCAATTTACGCAACAGCAGATCGGTGAGGGTCAAGTTCAATTTACACATGATGGTGGAGAAAGCGCACCGAGTTTTACAGTCAGTGTCAGTGATGGACAATTGAGTACCTCTCCTGTACCGGCGACGATTATTTTCACCAATATCAATGATGCGCCCATTTTAATGCATAACCAATTAAGCCTACGCGTGGGTGAAACAAAAATACTGACCCCTGACGAATTAAGCGCAATGGATTCTGATGATGCACTGGGATCACTATTGTTTAATATTAACGATATTCAACACGGGCAATTTAGTTTTGTATCGGCTCCAGAAACAGAGATTACTATTTTTTACCAACAAAATATTACCGATAGCCAAGTGCAATTTACGCATGACGGCAGTTTGGTGGCGCCGATGTATCGGGTGAGTGTGAGTGATGGAGAGTGGAATACAGAAGCTGCGTCGGCGGATATTAGGTTAACAAGCCGGGGCGTTTTTCCGGCGGTGATAGAGTTGTCGAGCTTAGATGGAACCAATGGTTTTGTTTTAAACGGGGTGGCGGCAGGGGATTGGAGTGGCATTTCTGTTAGCGGGATAGGGGATGTTAATGGGGACGATATGGATGATATTTTAATCGGTGCACATCTTGCCGATCCCAATGGATATGATCAGGCCGGTGAGAGTTACGTCATTTTTGGTGGTTATACAGTTGGTTCAATCGGTAGCATTGAGTTATCCACATTAAACGGTACAAACGGTTTTGTGCTGAAGGGAGAATTTGCAGAGGGTGTGGGTGCTGCAAGTGGAATGTCTGTTAGTGGTATTGGTGATGTAAATGCTGATGGGTACAGTGATTTTATTATTGGATCTAAGCATGCCGACCCTGCAGGACGTAATATTGCAGGGGCAAGTTACGTTATATTTGGTGGCCCATCAATCGGGTCTGCGGGTAGTATTGCATTATCGAATTTAGATGGGACAAACGGTTGTATCATAAGAGGGTCAGTAACGGGGGATCAAACAGGTTACTCAGTCAGTGCTGCAGGCGATGTGAATAACGATGGGATTAGTGATCTTATTATTGGTGCGCCCTTTGCTGCTCCTGGTGGCCGAGGTCAGGCTGGTTCAGGTTACGTTATCTTTGGCAGTAGTACATTTGGAATGAGCGGTATTTTTGAATTATCGAGTTTAAATGGGATAAATGGTTTTGTTTTGAGAGGGATTAATGCGCTCGATTGGGCTGGCTTTAAGGTAAGTGATGTAGGGGATGTGAATGCTGATGGTATTGATGATCTTGCTATAACGGCACCTTTGGGTAGAGACCCAATGTCGACTAATGCGCCCAGCGAAGGCTATGTAGTCTTTGGTGGAGATGCAGTTGGTAGCAATGGTGCTATTGAATTATCGAGTTTAGACGGAACAAATGGGTTCAAGTTTAGTGGCATAGGGGATGTCGATTGGGATGGTTATATCATAACCCGAGCAGGGGATATCAACAATGATGGAATAGATGATCTCTTGATTAGTGACCATTGGGCTAGTCCAGATAATCGTACGAATGCGGGTGAAAGCTATGTGATTTTTGGTCGGAGCGGACTAGGAGCCAGTGGAGTATTGTCGTTATCAAATTTAGACGGCGTTAATGGCTGTACGTTAAAAGGGGTTGCTGCTAACGATTGGAGTGGTTTTTCGGGTGGATCTATTGGTGATATCAATGATGATGGAATCGATGATCTGATCATTGAGGCTTTTGCGGCCGATCCTGCTGGAAGAGATAGTGCTGGTGCAAGTTATGTCGTCTTTGGTGGATCGACAGTGGGATCCATGGGCATCATTGAACTTTCAAGCTTAAATGGAACAAACGGCTTTATACTCAATGGAGTGGCGGCAGGGGATTGGAGCGGTTACTCTGTGAGTTTTGCCGGAGATATTAACGCAGATGGCATCAACGATCTCATCATTGGGGCTCCGGTTGCCGATCCTGCCGGGCGAGCGGAGGCAGGGGCAAGTTATGTGGTGTTTGGTCGTCGGAATATTTCCCCTTTCTTGTTGAATCATCGCATGAATATCAGCGAAGGAGAAACACTGCTCTTAAGTGGTGAACATTTTAGTGCCGCCGATCTCAATGGTCATGAAGGCGAATTAATTTTTAGTGTGAGTGAAGAGCAACAAGGGCAATTTATATTTGTTAGTCAACCCGAAATCGCAATCCATCAGTTTTATCAACAAAATGTTACCGCTGCGCAGGTGCGATTTACACATGATGGCGGAGAAATCGCACCGAGTTTTGCAGTCAGTGTCAGCGATGGACAATTGAGTACCTCTCCTGTGCCGGCGACGATTGTTTTCACAAACGTCAATGATGATCCGAGTGCGTTGTATTTAAATCCCATGGTGTTATCAGAAAACCTTTTTTTTCCTGTCATAGTCGGCAGTTTGACGACCGTCGATCCGGATGTAGAGGATACCCACACTTATCAATTGGTGACGGGTGTCGGAGATAGCAATAATACGCAATTTGATATAGTCGATTATCAATTGCGCGTCCTCACAAGTTTCAATTATGAGCAGCAACAGGCGGCCGAAGTACGTATTCGCACCACGGATAGTGCGGGAAGTGATTATGAGTCTGCATTTGTGATCACCATTCTTGATCAAAATGATCCGCCTACCGATATTGATTTAACCCAAACGATAGTCGATGAAGAACAACGTGTGGGTACCGTTGTTGGCGTTTTGAGTACGGCCGATGAGGATATATCTGATACCCATTCTTATGCTTTAGTGGCGGGAGATACGGGGAATGCCTTTTTTGAGATTGCAGGGGATGTTTTAAAGACAGCAGCGGTATTGGATTATGAAATACAACAAAGTTTGAGTGTGCGCATCGAGACAGCAGATCCAGGGGGAGCGACCTATCAAAAATCGTTTAACATCGTGGTGCGTGATATTAACGAGATGCCCGTATTATTGAATCATAGCGTAACGCTATTTGAGGGCGAAGCCATTGTCTTAACCGAATCAGCATTAAGTGCGATCGATGTCGATGATGATCCAGCTTTATCGCGCTTTAATATATCTGATGTGCAACACGGACAATTTAGCTTTGTCTCGAGTAACACAACGATTATAAGCTTCTATCAACAAAACATCACTGATCGACAAGTTCAATTTACGCACGATGGCGGAGAAATCGCGCCGAGTTTTAATCTGAGTGTCAGTGATGGACAATTGAGTACCTCTCCTGTACCGGCGACGATTGTTTTCACCAATATCAATGATGCGCCGAGATTGACAAGCACGACCACGAGCAATCCCATTTATATTGAAAGTGAATTGCCCGTGATGCTCGATGATACGGTAGAAATCCTAGACCCCGATAGTGCTGTCTTATTCAAGGCAGTGGTGAAGGTGACAGACTATTTTGTGCCGAGTGAAGATGTATTAACCTTTTTAAATCAAACGGATATCGCAGGTTATTACGATGAATTATCAGGTACGTTGTCTTTATCGGGAAACGCATCCATACCCAATTATCAAGCAGCACTACGCAGTGTAAAATATCATAATTTATTGGATGAGCCGAGCGGCCAGAACCGTACGATCACCTTCACGGTGAGTGATGAATTGAGTAGCAGTGCTGTATTGGAGAGAGTGATCGAGATTGAAACGGTGCCGGATCCGGTTGCCAGTTCTGAAGCCATCAGCACGTCTGAAGTGATGACCACATCTGAATCCATGAGTACTTCTGATGCGCTCACCACTTCTGTCGACTCCGCTACGTCGGAAGGGATTTCTACTTCTGAAGCCACGGCGACATCTGCAGAGATCACTTCTTCTGGAGAGGTGAGTTCGTCAGAAGTTGATGCGACATCGATCGGTGAATCGACCTCCTTGTCAGATGCCTTAGAAAAACCATCAAGTCAATCGGGTCAAAAAAATGATGCGCTATTCTCCCTGATGGGCATTGCGCTGACAGGAGGCGTAGGGATGCTCTGTTTGGGTGCTGTTCTCGTAGGATGGTTGAGAAGACAACAGGCTCAACAGGCTAAAGCAGAATCTCGTCATCCTTATCTGTTAGCGGATTTAATTCGCCAGAAGTTGCGCGTATCGGGTCTCGATGATTTTGAAAGGGGTCGTGGTAAAACTTTTGTAGAGGCGATACAAGCACTCTCTCTGCAGTTGCCGGATGAAGTAAACGTACAGGATGTGCGTTATTTATCGGATATTGCATCGCGTTTTGCGGTGGCGATTCGAGAGGTCGTTAAGCCCTCGCGCAGCATAGGATTTTTTTGTTCAGAGACGTTGGATCCCACAGAGATATTAGCGCATGCGAAATATATTGTGGACGCAGTGTCGCTGAGTAAGGTGTTAAGAAGTCCTGGTGAGATGACTGTGATGGGAGGCTTTGCAACAGCCGGGAGCGAATGGGGTGGAATAACGGCTGGTCATCAATCGGATACGGCAGAACCGTTAGTGGAACTCACCTTCGCGACAGGAGAGGATCCGTGGGCTAATGTAGATTTTCAAACTCAAGGGCCACTGGTGTAATGCACGCCCTCGAAAATTCCACATTGCAAAGGAATTAATTTTGCAGTAGAGCTTTGTCAATTTAAGAACCAACAGGAGACACGACATGAGTGAAAATCAAGGTAATGAACAGAAACAATTTCAGACTGCGAGATTGTTTGTCAAACAACAACGTTTTGAATCTGACACACCCGCCGTATTCAAAGAACTTGAAACGCAGGTAACTAAAGCGAAGGAAGAAAAAAAGGAAATTAAACCGGATAATCGGTTGGAATTAAAAATTGATTTACATGACTTAGAAGAAAAAAATCTACATGAAGTCGTATTAACACTTAAATTAACGGCTAAAGCAGATACCTTAGAACTCTACACAGCAGAGGTTTCACAAGCCGGTATTTTTGTGATGAATCACTATTCGAAAGAAGAACGAGAAACCATCCTAAACGGCTATGCCGCTTCAGTCTTGTATCCTTATGCCACACAAATTTTAATGACGATGATTCAACAGGGTGGATTTTTAGTGCAACCTTTACCGCCCGTTAATTTTGATGCTTTATATCAACAAAAGAAAAAACAAGCGGAAAGCAAAAATAAAGCGGCAGATGAATTTACCCAAGTAAAAGAAGAATTTATACATTAATTATCGCTAACAAAAAAATAATAAGGCGATGACCAAAAAGGCAGAGACAGAATAAGGGATGGCATTTTGGGCCGGAGAAAAGCTGGAATTCAGTGACAAGAAGTGTCAGGAAGAGTTTTAAACTAAGTTAACGAAAGAGGTATTACAATGAAACTAGAAATCATCGATACAGAGAGTGGAGTACAAGATAG
>MGXQ01000051.1:9419-32632 GCA_001801405.1 Gammaproteobacteria bacterium RIFCSPHIGHO2_02_FULL_42_13
CGAAGATCCAAGACGCGCCAGTGGAATCTCGTGGCTGGAAACACACTCTGTGGCAGACCGCCAAGGTGGTTGCTATAGCCACCGCCGCGGGAGTGACCGGTTATTTCGGTTTGCGCCTGCTCGGCGGATGGATGACATCATCCCCAGAAGATGACCGATCGCTTGTTTTCGCTCCGGATTCGCTGCTGCAATTAGAGGGTCTTCTGGAAGGTGACACGATGGTTGCGGAAAACCCAGTGGCCGCAAGAAGTCTTTTATCTACTCCCCACCTTGAGTTGTTGACACTGCCATCAGAGTCACATGACCGCTCGCGTCGCACCAATAGTCCGCCAGTGGTGATAAATCCTGTTCCAGACCAGGTGATTGAAGCAGGTCAACCCTACCGTTATTGCATTGATACGTTAACCGATTATCAAGATGCGGATGGGGATAAAATATTTTTATCAGCGACCTTAGAAGATGGCTCACCATTGCCGAGCTGGCTGGTATTTCAACAGAGGCTAATGGGAAATTACAACACTCCAAATAATGCTCACGGCGTTGCCGTCAGCGGCAATCTCGCTTTGGTCGCCGATGAGGCTTCAGGTTTGCAGATTATTGATATTTCAATGCCCGCGAGCCCCACTTTGGTGGGAACTTACGACACGCCAAGTTATGCTCTGAGCGTTGCAGTCAGCGGCAATCTCGCTTTGGTGGCGGACGGAGATTCAGGTTTGCTGCTTATTGATATAGCAACGCCTGCGGATCCCACCTTGGTGGGAACTTACAACACGCCAGGTTGGGCATATGGCGTTGCCGTCAGCGGCAATCTGGCTTTGGTGGCGGATGGAAGTTCAGGTTTGCAGATTATTAATATTACAACTCCCGCGAGCCCCAGCTGGGATGGAACTTACAACACGCCAGATTGGGCATATAACGTTGCCGTCAGCGGCAATCTGGCCTTGGTCGCCGATAGGGCTTCAGGTTTGCAGATTATTAATATTACAACGCCCGCGAGCCCCACACGGGTTGGAACTTACAACACGCCAGGTGCTGCCCGAGGCGTTGCCGTCAGCGGCAATCTGGCCTTGGTTGCCGATGAGGATTCAGGTTTGCAGATTATTGATATTGCAACACCTGCGAGCCCCACCATGGGTGGAATTTACAACACGCCAAGTAGTGCCTATGGCGTTGCTGTCAGCGGCAATCTTGCCTTGGTGGCGGATATAAATTCCGGTTTGCAGATTATTTCATTAATGCAGTATTGCTTTACCAGTGAGCTCGTCCCTTTGCTTGGAGCATTGCCCATCAAGGTGATAGCAGATGACCATCAGGGTGGACAAGTCGTCGATAGTTTTTTATTGAAGAGCAACCAGTATCCTTATGCTAATATTCCAATCCAAGATAAGAGCATCCGGCCGGAAACAGCATTTCAGATGAATATAAAATCTGATTTGGCATTTGTTGATGCAGACGGCGATACCCTATCCCTCGCCGTAAGACAAACAGACGGCAGCTCTTTACCGTCTTGGTTACAATTTTACTCTATATCATTTACTGCTGGTTCTTACGGCGGGTGGGCCGAAGGCAAAGTCGTTGCCGTCAGTGGTAATCTGGCTTTGGTGACGGGTGAAGGTGGTTCAAGTTTGCAGATTATTGATATAGCAACGCCCGCGAGACCCACTTTGGTGGGAACTTGCTGCGATACGCCAAGTATTGTCAATGGCATTGCCGTCAGTGGTAATCTGGCTGTGGTGACTGGTGATTATTCGTTGCAGATTATTAATATTACAACGCCCGCAAGTCCTCTTTTGATGTGCACTTACGACATCACGCCAAGAGATCAGATCAAAGGCGTTGCCGTCAGCGGCAATCTGGCCTTGGTGGCGGGTGATCGTTCATTGCAGATTATTGATATTACAACGCCCGCGAACTCCACTTTGGTGGGCACTCTCGCCACCACGCCAGGTTCTGCTCTGAGCGTTGCCGTCAGCGGCAATCTCGCTTTGGTGGCGAATGATTATTTAGGTTTGCAGATTATTGATATAGCAATACCCGCGAGCCCCAGATTGGTAGGAACTTTCGCTACTACGCCAGGAGATCAGATCAAAGGCGTTGCCGTCAGCGGCAATCTCGCTTTGGTGTCGAATGATTATTCAGGTTTGCAGGTTATTGATATTACAACGCCCGCGAGCCCAAGTTTGGTGGGAACTTTCGCCACCACCAGCATCATCGTGCCAGGCGATGCCTATGGCGTTGCCGTCAGCGGCACTCTGGCCTTGGTGGCTGGTGGAGGTTCAGGTTTGCAGCTTGTTGATATTGCAACACCCGCGAACCCCACTTTAGTGGGAACTTACGACACGCCAGGTAGTGCCAGAGGCGTTGCCGCCAGCGGCAATCTGGCTTTGGTGGCGGATGGAAGTTCAGGTTTACAGCTCATCGATATCAGTAATTGGCGACTCTCTGGAACGCCCAGCACCGCAGATGCGGGTAATTATGCTTTGGTTGTGACTGCTACCGATACCTGGGGTGGTAGCGCGAGCAACAGTTTTGTCTTTCGAGTAGAAGGACCACCGATGCTGCGCACGGCAATTGCCCCCCAATTAGTAGAGGTGGGTAAGTTTTTTATGCTATTTTCCGACCAGTATTGGCTTGATCTTAATGCCGATCCCATCATTTACACTGCCACTCTGGCAGATGAAAACCCCCTGCCGAGTTGGCTTGGTTTTACTGGTGGAATGAGCGGCATCTTTTCCGGTACACCGGAATCCGACGATGCCGGAAATTTCAACATCACCATTACTGCCAGCGACCGTATCACGCCAGCCGTTTCCACGACGTTTGCGTTGACAGTGGATCACTTCCCCATAGTCTCGGTGCCCCTGTTAGCCCAAGCGGCAAATGTTGGTCAGCTATTCAATTATACCATCCCTATCGGCTCTTTCACTGATGCTGATGCTAACGCAGGTGATACCTTAACCTATGCCGCAACCTTAGCCGACGGTTCATCGCTGCCGGCTTGGTTAAATTTCACTGCCGGTACGTACAGTTTTAATGGCACAGCGACCACAGCATTGACAACCCCCTTAAGCGTCAAAGTCACTGCCACAGATACCAAAGGCGGTAGTGCATCCACGACATTTGGTTTGTCTGTTCAGCATTTTCCCTCGATCCAACAGAGTGCCGACAGCGTGAGCGTGGTGGCAGATATTGGAAGGGGTTTCAGTTACACGATTCCTTTTGATCGCTTTACTGATTTAGATGGAGATCCACTCACATTCACTGCAACCAAAGCGGACGACGGATCATCGCTACCATCATGGATCAGTTTTGATGGTGCGATTAGGCAATTCATGGGAACACCGCAAGGAACGGATAAAGGAGTTTTAAGCATTAAAGTCATCGCGTCCGACGGCCGAGGAGGAAGTGCCTCCGATACGTTTGATATTATCGTCGAACATTTCCCGATCGTTGCGCAAGCGATTTCAATGCAAGCCGCGAACGTGGGAGAATCATTCAGTTATCAAATCCCTGCAAGAACCTTTACTGATGACGATGTAAACGATACCTTAACCTATGCCGCAACCTTAGCCGACGGTTCATCGCTGCCGACTTGGTTAAATTTCACTGCCGGTACGCTCAGTTTTAATAACACATTAACCCCCCCTGTATTGACAACCCCCTTAAGCGTCAAAATCACTGCCACAGATACCAAAGGCGGTAGTGCATCCACAACATTTGGTTTGTCTGTCCAGCATTTCCCCTCGATCCAACAGAGTGCCGACAGCGTGAGCGTGGTGGCAGATATTGGAAAAAGTTTCAGTTACACGATTCCTCTTGATCGCTTTACTGATTCAGATGGAGATCCACTCACATTCACTGCAACCAAAGCGGACGGATCATCACTACCAGCATGGATCAGTTTTGATGGCGCGATTAGACAATTCACGGGAACATCGCAAGAATATAGAGATTTAAGCATTAACGTCACCGCGTCCGACGGCCGAGGAGGAAGTGCCTCCGATACATTTAATATTGTCGTCGAACATTTCCCCGTTGTGGCACAACCAATCTCACTCCAAGCCGCGGATGTTGGCCAGCTATTCAATTATACCATCCCCATCGACTCTTTCACTGATGCTGACGATACCTTAACCTATGCCGCAACTTTAGCAGACGGTTCACCGCTGCCGACTTGGTTAAGTTTTAACGTCGGTACGCGTACTTTCAGTGGCACGCCGGACACAGCATTAACAACCCCCTTAAGCGTCAAAGTCACCGCTACAGATACCAAAGGCGGCACGGCATCCACAACATTTGACTTATCTGTTCAGCATTTCCCCGTTCTCTTTCAACCTATTCCAAATCAAATAGCGGTCACGGATGAGCGATATGATTTCACCTTTGACTACCAAACCTTTGTGGATGCGGATAGTAGCGATATTTTAATCTTCAGGGCGACACAGTCAGATGGCGCGTCACTCCCCGCTTGGCTTAACTTTGATGCTGTTGTACGGCGCTTATACGGAAATCCAGGTGAACCTAACCTAATCATTCGGATGATGGCCGAAGATGGACATGGCGGCAGCGCTTGGGATGAATTTAATCTATTAATCAGTTCAGCAATGCCAACACCTCCCCGTTTTATCGAAGGACGTTCTTTTGTGTATGCACTCAATAATACCTTCGACGCGGTGCCTGAACCCATCGTCAATGTCAGTGCACAACAAAGTGATGGCATCGCCTTACCGGATTGGATGATCTTTGATGAAGAGAATTGGCAACTGCATGGCACTGCCCTCGCGGGCGAAGGGGAGTATCAGATTAGACTCACCGCGACCACCAACACTAGCGAAACCTACAGTCGAAGTTTTATGCTTAATTTTTATCGTAATCAACGGCCAGAAGAGATAACGCGCTTATCCAATCAAGTGACAGGGGTTGACAGTGACTTTAAATTTGCTGTTCCAGCGGAGACATTTACCGATGCAGATGGAGATAGCTTAGCGTATAGCGCACATATAATTGGAAACAGTCCGTGGCCAGCGTGGCTGCATTTTGATGAGAAAACACGTACCTTCTGGGGAACCCCGAGGCGCAGTGATACGAATCTACTCAACACCATGTCGAGCATCACGATACCTCTGGAAGTGCGGGCGAGCGATGGCCAAGCCGCTGCGAGCAGTGAATTTTTACTGAGCGTAAATGGCTCCTCTTGGTTTGAGGTAGGGCTTCAGGTGGGTTCTGTGATGTTATCTGTTATGACTGCTTATTTAAGACGTTCAATACTATTAAATAGGCTGCGTGATAAATGTGTGAAGAAGCCACAAGAGGTGGCCGAAACCGGAGAGCCATATGAGTTTAAGATCCCTGGCAAATGGACAGTCCGCACGGTGCGGATGCAGATGCCACGCAAGCAAGTGAGCTGTTCTTGTGGCGACCGTTTTTTTGCCGGCCGCTGGCCCTACATGGATTTACCAAATGGCAAGGTCTTGCCGGATTGGCTGGAATACAACCTCAAAACCAGAACCTTAACGGGAACCCCGGCAGCGAAAGATGAAGGGCGCTTTGTGATTGAAGCGTTTGGGAATTCAAGCATCATC
The DNA here is from genome assembly GCA_001801405.1 of Gammaproteobacteria bacterium RIFCSPHIGHO2_02_FULL_42_13. Lineage (GTDB taxonomy): Bacteria > Pseudomonadota > Gammaproteobacteria > UBA12402 > UBA12402 > O2-02-FULL-42-9. The sequence goes on from MGXQ01000051.1 coordinate 15,002, forward strand.
AAACACATGTTTGTGCTGGAGGTGGGAAAACCAAAGGTAGCAGTGGTATCGTCTTCAGTAGGATATGCCTCTCACACAGCGGCTGGGGCAGAAGCGACCTCGATCACTTCCTCTGGTGTCTTACTGACAGAGTATGACACAGAACAACTGGCTAGTTGGAGGAGGGCCGATCGAAATTACTCTGAACATGGAGCAGCGGCTACTTTTTTTGCTGCAGCAAAGCCACCGGCACAGGAGATGCGAGAAGTCGTGGCAGAAGAAGTGCCACCCGCAGCAGTGGCAGCGGTTTGATGCGCCATGAAGTGTCAGGACTCTTATTTCCGGTATTAAAATTTACTGGAAATAAGAGAAAGTGATTATGCCTATTCCGTATACTCATCTCCTTTTTTAATACGCACTATCATGATCCACATGCAACGTCAGCAACCTAAGAAAATCCCCTTGTCTTTGCGCTGTGGCTCTGTATTTTTGAGAAAACCGAAATGAATATAGTCGTTCACCAGAAGATGTCTGCTTTGATAAGATGGCTTCCCAATGCAATCCTTTATCTGAATATATTTGCGACCATGTGAGTGCTTTGATCTTTTTGATTGACTTGAGAAGCGAAAGTTGCTCATTCTTTTGCAGATTAAAAAAATCCTCTTGGAATATCGGACTATTCATATCTATTTTGACAGACATTATTTATCCTTCTCAAGGTCTCTCGCGATTTTGTCAAAATTATCAACTGGTTTATGTTTTTCTGCCCATTCAATCGCTTTATCAAGCTTGGCGCCATGTTTGCCTATATGAAGCCACTGCTCTGAATGAGGAATAAATTGGCCGGTTTTGATGATCCAAGTACCCTCATCAATTTGATCAATTATCACTTGCTGACCTGCAAAGGCTTTTCCCAGTGATAGCTGACCATTGGTTCCAATAGCTTTTATTTGTTGATTCTGCATAATATACCCCATTTTCCTATTTTAGGATAGCACTAATATAGGAAATAAATATAACCTTGTTTTGTTAAAAAAGCAAGTATGTTTTGTTAAAAAAGCAAATATGTTTTGATAAAAAACTCGGCAGCGTGTTCGCAAATACATTATTTTTCAATAAGATAGAAACAGAACCTCAAAAACTATATCTGCTTTTTCATTGGCAAAGAATGCTCTTTATTGCTCGACTGAATAATGGTGCGCAATGTTACCGTACTTAAAAACTCTGTTGTTTGTGTTTTTAAATCTGCCCATAATTGTTGTATTTTATTTTTTTTTGGCGTTACACTTGCTTCAGTGAGCCTACTCTCCAATGCGCGAATAATATGAAGAACGGTAATATCTTCTAAATCCCTACAAATCTGATATCCCCCTCCTGGACCACGTACGCTTTTCACTAAGCCTGCCTTTCGCAAAGGCAGAAGGATCTGCTCGATATAAGACGCTGAAATCGCTTGACGCTGTGCAATCGATAAAGTTGACACAGCGCCGCCTTGATGCTCATGCAATGCAATATCCAGCATCAATTCAACACCATATCGCTGTTTGCGCGTTAAATTAATCACAGATTTTCACGGTATTTTTTGAATGGTGATAAAAAAACATAATAAATTCTCCCTGTTTTAAATCTTGGAAGAGCTTATACGGTTTTTTCAATTTGTAAAATCTTTTTTCCTTTTTATTTGCAAAATCTTTAAAAAAAGTGATACGGATCACAGTGTTACATGTGTTTTCCAAAGACAGATCTAAAATATTTTATGTGGAAATAAGTGGAGAATTTTTTTTCTGGCGAACGCCATAACATAATCTATAGTTAAAAAACCAAGGATGGTTATTAACATGATTGTAAAAAAAATAGTCGGCGCAGATAAGCTGGCGCTTATCACTTTTTTGTTTCTCTTGTTGCAGAGCTCAACACTGATGCCGCCGCCGCCAATAACCCCTATAATCCCTATCAAGCCCATTATCGCGGTTAAATCAACGATTCCGGTCAATCCACCACCGGTATTGATAAATTCAGGCATAAAAGGCATTTATCTCTCTGAAGCAACGGTTGAACATACTGCACTATTAGAAAAGATCATTACTCAAGCAAAAGAGGTTGGAATCAATACGTTTGTTGCAGATGTTCAATATCCCTCTAATCGCTATGCGAAAAATATTGCGCTAATTCTAGCCAATAAGATTCAATATGTCGCGAGGCTTATTGTCTTCCCTGGCGGTGGCAATCCGGATGAGATTAAAAATACCGCACTTCTAGAAAAGAAATACCAGCTGGCTGACTATGCAATCGGTTTAGGAGCACATGAAATACAATTGGATTATATTCGTTATAAGGCGAGTCAAAACCCCTCCCTTCAAAATATTGAAGATATTAATAAGGTTATCGCAGGGTTTAAAGATCGCTTGGTTACGAAAAATATTCGTTTGCAAACCGACGTATTTGGCATTACGAGCTTTCGCCCCTCGACAGGCATCGGTCAAAATATACATTCCATCGCAAATTATGCAAATAGTGTTGTACCCATGTTGTATCCTTCCCATTTTAAGCCTTATAAAACACACTCAGCACATCCCTACGAAACTATTACGGATGCGCTTATCGCATTAAAGAAACAATTCAATAATGAAGTTCCCATTAATATCTATGCCTATATCGAAACTTACAATTATCATTATCCACACATGAGTTCTTCAGAACGCGTTCAATATATCCAAAAAGAACTGCAAGCAGTACAAGATTCAAAAATTAATGGGTGGTATGCGTGGAGCGCAAATAATCGATATGATTATTTATTTGAGGCCATGAAGAATCATGCTATTATAACCGGATGAATATACCGAACTGTTCAATCTGTCAGATGATTAATGAAAAAGATAATGTAGATTCACCCGTTGTTTATTGCGATCAACAAGTCGTGCTTTGGCAAAACATGGACGTTCACATCCCGGGTTATTTTATTATTGCACCGAGGGAACATATCATCGATTATTCCAAGCTTAGCCATTCAATCGTGCTTCAGTTATTTCGCATCACACAAAAAACGCTTATCATCTTACAGCAAAAATATGCGATCAACAAAGTATATCAATGTTGTTTCAGCGAACTAACCCCTCACCTTCATACCCATTTGTTTCCACGCTATGAGTGGATGAAAACACTCAACGCAATAAATGTGAGTGGTGCTATCGATGCACCAACGCTGTTTTCTTTTGTCCGCGAGCACTATGCCACACATGGTAATAATGAAAAAAAAGCGGCTTTATTACGTTTTGTTACCGATTTTAAACAACAGTCGCTTTCATAATAATAACATCATCCACAGGTACATTTTGATGTCCGTTGCGCGAAGTTGTTGGAACCGCTTTGATTTTATCAACGACGTCCATCCCTTTAACAACATGGCCAAACACACAATAGCCCCAATTGTCTGGCGTTTTACCTACATGATTTAAAAATTTATTATCGGCGACATTAATAAAAAACTGAGCTGTCGCAGAATGAGGATCATTGGTGCGCGCCATGGCAAGCGCACCAATTTTGTTTGCGCCGCCTTTATTGGCTTCATTGTCGATGGGTTCGCGCGTTATCTTCTGTTTCATGCCACATTCAAAACCACCGCCTTGAATCATAAAACCATTCATCACACGATGAAAAATCGTGCCGTCATAAAAACCTGATTTAACATACCGCTCAAAATTTTCAGCGGTCTTGGGTGTGTTTTTATGATCTAATTCAATTTCAATATCACCATAAGTGGTTACTAATTTAATCATTTTCTACTTCCTATTTAAGGGTTAATAAATCTTCTAATGCCGGCGAGAAATTAAACAACTCAACTAATTGTTTGTATTGCGTCATCGCCGTTTCTGTTTCGTATTTTTTTGCGGTGCCTTTTATCCCTCTCAGCATAATGTTTTTGGGTGTGTGCTCGGCAGCCACAAATTCAAATATATCAACACCATATCCCAAATGTTCAAGCAATAACGCACGCATGCTATCACCAATCATATCAACGAGTCGCTCTTTATAAGGCTGAAAGCGTGAAATGCTTTTTAATGGATGCTGGCTCATGTTTTTTCGATTACGATGTTGACAACAGGAAACCGAAAAAATATATCGCGCATCCAATGCAACACCCTGCGCAATCATTTGATCGGTCGCGGTGTTACAGGCGTGCAGCGAATAAACGATGTCAACATCAACATCTATTTTAAATTCACCAACGGTCGACGCAAAAAAATGCATTTGATCGAACTTAAGTTCTTTTGCCGTTTTATTACATTTATCAATTAGATCGGGATTATTATCAATGCCGATAATCTTCACATTTCGGTTTAAAATCGTTTTGCAATATTCATATAAAATAAAGGATAAATAACTTTTGCCACAGCCACAATCTACCATCACAACCGGGCGCTTCGTGCTTAATTTTTTTAGAGCTGATTCGATTTGGTTGATATAGGCAAACACCTGTTCATGCTTGCGTACACGCTGCTGATAGAACTTCCCTTTTGGGCTGTAAAGCCCAATTTCTTGGAATAGCGTTTTTAGATTTGTTGGATCAAAATCAATCGGTGTCATTATCTCACCATCATAAATCATAAAGAGATGCAATATACAATTTATTGCATCAGTATGCTATAGAATTTACCGTCAATATCGATTAGAATGCCCGTTCTATAGGACAACTCTCATGCCAAAAATCGTTATTTTATCCTCTGCGTTACAAGAAATAATGCCCTTTTATCGACATATTGCTGATTTAAAAATAGGAAACAAGAAACATATCGAATTTCAGCAAGGTCGCTTTAAAGCACATGAGATTATTTTAATAATAACCGGTGTTGGCATGGTAAATTCTGCCACAATCAGCGCATTGGTCATTGAATGGTTTCAGCCTGATTTGTTGATTTTTTGTGGCCTTGCAGGCGGCGTATCCGCCAATGTTAAAATGGGTGATGTTGTCATTGCGACGGAAGCAGCCGAACCCGAATTTTTGACAATATATTCAAAATTTGTCGACACCCCTTTTGAACATACATTGATTCACCCACATCATCAGATGATGCAACCAGAATGGTTTCCCTCAACCTCATTTCCGGATATATCAAAATCACATGATGAATATGATGTGCATATGGGGCGTATTGTGAGCAGCGATCAATTCCCCGCCCCAAAAGAGGAATATTCTCTATTGTTTCGTGAACATGTTTTAGCGATCGATATGGAAACGGCAGCCATGTATCAAGTGGGCTGGATTACCAAGGTGCCCACTTTAGCCGTAAGAGGTATTTCTAATTGTTTATTGAAAGATGGTAGCGATCCAAAAATGTCGGAGGCCAATGTTAATGAAGCGCCTCAGCGAGCAACAGATGTTTGTTTGGATTTAATAGAACAATTCTAAAAAAGATTTATTGCAACAAAGCCGCATTACAGAATATGTCTTCAATGCAATCCTTTACACTAAAGCACGTATTTTCTGCATGAATCAATGAGATAATTTCTTGAAGCGACGCTGAAACAGGCACTTCAAATAATTTACTCTTATCTGGAATATTTCGGTGTAAAGGACGCCTCGAGTGGATATCATAACGTCCATCTGGATGAATGAGCAGGTAAAAAGTTTTCATATTATTTACCCTTTCTAAATTTAACACCTCATACTTTGAGTATATATTTTTTACAAAAAATGTGAATACTGTAGAAAATACGGTAAGGGTCTGTCACAAACAAGCCGCAGCTCAGAGCTGCCAACAAGAGGTATCCTGAGATACTTGCCACGCCTGGCTTGCAGCAGCTCAGAGCTAGGTGGATTACAAACGATAAGATATGGCTTACATTTTTGCTCTGAGCTGCTGTAATATAGGCGTGGCGTGGGTTTGAGCAGCTCAGAGCTACAAACGCGAGTTCCGGATAAATGAGGGACGTTGGCTCGCATTTTTTTGTTGAACAAAAATTGATATTTTAATCCGATTGTGCTACTATTTTTTCTTTGAGCTTTCGCCTATGGATCTAGTTGATCGCCTCACAGGTATGATTTCTGAAAAAGATGAGGACTCCGTTGTAACCTGCTGTAATGAGATTTTTTTGAAATATGCTGGTGTAAAATCTTTTGATGATATTTTGGGTCATACTGATTACGATTTTCCTTGGCAAAACTTTGCAGATGTCTATCGCGCACACGAAAAAGATGCCCTGATCGGAAATAACTATAGCACCTTCTACCCGGTTAAGGATTGTCATGGAAACAATAGATTATTCATGCACACAAAAGTGCAAAAACTTAGTCCCGACGGTAAAATACTCGGTGTTAAATGTCATGCGACTGAAATTTTAAATCCGCAAACTGCCAATTTGATTCAAGTATTATCAAATTACGCCCCTAAAAAACAAAAATCGTTTTCAATCGGCAAAAAATTTAAAAATTTAACATTACCGCCGCAACAACAAGAGGTCTTGTTTTTCTTGCTCCGCGGAAAAACGTCAAAACAAATCGCCAAAATCATGCAGCTCTCCCCGAGAACAATTGAATTTTATATGCTGATTTTAAAAGAAAAATTTAACTGCCAGACCAAACAAGCATTAATCGAACGCGCCATAGATCAAGGCTTTATAGAAATGATTCCAGAATATAAAATCGCAAAATATTTATTGGAACAATTAAAAACGCAGTAAAAAATATTTTCTTCATCATTTACCAATTCTCCCCCAACAATTCAAAATGCGCTTGCGGATGGGCGCAAGCGGGACAGATTGCGGGTGCCTCTTTTCCTTCATGTAAATAACCACAATTGCGGCAACGCCAAATAACAATATTACCACGCTTAAAAACCTGGCCGTTTTCGATGTTATGCATTAAATCGATGTAACGCTTTTCATGCTGTTTCTCGGCGACGGCAATAGCTGTAAATGCGGCAGCAATTTCATTAAAGCCTTCTTTTTTAGCGGTTTTAGCAAAGTCCGGATACATTTCCGTATGCTCGTAATGCTCGCCTGCCGCGGCCGCTTTTAAGTTTTCCTCTGTTTTACCAATAACGCCAGCTGGAAAGCTTGCGGTAATTTCAACCTCACCGCCTTTTAAAAATTTAAATAATCGTTTGGCATGCTCGCATTCTTGATTCGCTGTCTCCTCAAAAATAGCAGCAATTTGCTCGTAACCTTCTTTTTTGGCTTGTTTCGCAAAATAGGTATATCGATTGCGCGCTTGTGATTCGCCTGCGAAAGCTTTTAATAGGTTTTTCTCGGTTTGTGTGTCTTTTAACATATGTCTCTGACTCCTCTCTTTCTGATTTCTCCGCTTGAAGCAAGAGTTTATCATGCGCTTCATAATTTACATCAACTTTTTGTGAGGGCAAAAAATATGCCATATCTTCTCGCTTTACCCATAAAAAAGACATAAGATAACAGAAAATCATCGAACATTGGAGGCCATCATGCTCTTTATTCAAACTCGAAACAAAGCAATCAAGTATTTTATCTATGCTTTACCCTTGATCGAAATCTTTTTATTCATTCTAGTGAGCGCGTGGATAGGCGTATTATGGACATTGCTCTTGATCGTTTTAACCACACTCCTGGGCTTTTTTCTGCTAAAAAAACAACAAGTTAGCATGCAACAATACATGCAGATGAGCATGCAATTCGGCGGATCCTCTCCCTCGCCTATGTTTGATATGATGGGCAATTCAGTCACTATGATGGCGGGGTTTTTGCTCATCCTGCCTGGATTTGCAACAGATTTGATTGGATTATTGTGCTTAATTCCCTGGATACGTTCCAGGCTGCTAAAATCTATTTTTGGGATTAATAACATCCATCATGCTGCTAGCGCCAGCAACGATCCACATACTTTTGACGGCGAATGTTGGCATGAACAAGATCAATTGCCCCCTAAAAAATAGAAATTTTGCCCGATTTCAAATCCAATTACTTAACGTAATGCCAAGACCCACTGCCTTGGTTGAATGATTATATTCTATTAAGCTTTGCCCATATCCGTCAAACAACTGAACATAACCATGTAAATAATCATGAATCGGAAAACTAAAATCAAATTCATAGGCACCGCGTCGAAATAAGCTCGAAAAACCATTGCGCTCCGTAAATGAAGTCACTGTGTTTTTATATTTATAAGCAAATAGCATCTGACCATAACCCAAATATTTATCAATATCAGGATTATGTAAATCGCTCGAACGGGATTTAAAAATTAATATCCAAGGCCTAAGACTCACCAGCCAGCGTTGTCCCGAAAACATTAAATCAACATAAGCCCGATTCCAGCTTCTTTCCATCGTTCCGCCACGACCGTTTGATTGATGCACAATACCCGCATTAAACACCCAATTTTGCATAAAGCTTTTTGACCAAAATAATTCGGGTTCATAATTTGTTTCTCTAAACCATTGTGACTTCGCATAAAACTGCCAATATGATAACTGCGTATAACCAATATAAAAAGAACCATATCTCAACATGTTATGCAGTAAAGGAAACTTCAAACTAAGCTGTGCCTTAAATTCAAGTTGATCAATTTTCTGATTATCCGGTGTCGTACCCGCATATACCGCACTATAAGGTGACGTGGTATGATAGCCTGGAAGAAGATAAGTTGGCTTATAAAACGTAATACTAAATGGATTTGTAAACGCCGCATTCTCTTTATGAATACGCTCCGCCAACGCAGACGGTTTGTTTGTCGTCACTTCTGCTATTGCTTGCGTGACTTTACGTTGCATTTGCGATGCGACATCGGTAGTTGTTGCAGCTATTTTTTTCTTCACCGCTGCTTGCTTTTGTGTTGTCATGACCGTTTTCTTTGGCTGACGCGCGTTGGCTGCAAGAACAGTTTGATCAATACTAAAGATTGAAGACAGCGGGGAAATGATATCAAGCTGAGGCTGTGCGTATAAAACACTGTTGCCAAGCAATATAGATAGTATTATACATGCAGCTTCAACAACTCGGCCGCAAGAAACCGTAGCCCGTATGGAGCGAAGCGGAATACGGGAATATTCATTCTCCACAACTCGGCCGCAAGCAAGCGTAGCCCGTATGAAGCGAGGCGGAATACGGGAATATTTATTCTCCATAATCTCCTTCCTTTAATTTCATACATTCTCCCCAGCTTTATTATTCCCGTATTCCGCTTCGCTTCATACGGGCTACGAATCTTTTTAATCCCGTATTTCGCTTCGCTCCATACGGGCTAGGAATCCTACGAATCCCGTTACTACGCTTGCTTAAATCATAACGGAATTATATCCAAAATGCCACGATCGCCATCAAAACGAGGCCGAGGGCAAAAGCAGATACCTTTAAAAACACTGAGACTGTGTGGTCATTTTCATGTACATGCGAGCTGCTCGAATGAAAAGTAGCGATATAAATGAAGGTTCCCGCCGCAATCGCATCAAATACCCCAATGGCCATGTAGCCAGCAGTCTGGTGCAAAACATGGATAAGCTCAGCGCCTAAAAAGATCCCGAGTGGCGTAATCAATGAAAACAAGCACATTGCTTTTATGGTCACAACGCGGTTCATTTTGCTATGACGTAATTTTACGCCCAAGGCAAAAGCCTCCGCTGATTTATGTGAAATAATCGCAATAAAAATAACCAGCAAACTCGGCAGAGTCACTTCAACCCCTAAAGCCGTGCCCTCAACAAACGAATGTATGGACAAAACAATAATTAACAAATATACCATCCATGATTCATGGCTGGCGGGCGAAATTAATTTATAAGCCCCCTCCTCAATCACATACAAAACCAAAATCGTGAAAGCACAGATTGCAAAAGCAAGCGGGTAAGAACTTGTGCTGTGATTCAAATAAGATTGTGCTTCGGGCAATAAATGAATTAAACCCACTCCCAAAAAAATACCACCGGAAAAGGTCTCCCCATAAAACAATAACCGTTGCGTTTTTTCATTAATCCGAATAAGTAGCGGCGGCAAGCCTCCTTGTAAAGTTGCTGCTAAGACCACAAACGCAATTAATATTTTAATACCGATATACAAGCATATTCCCCTTGATTTTTAGAGACAAACCCGTACAATCATCCCATGTCTAGGGGTGTTCCGCAATATGCGAAACTGAGAAATTTACCCTTTGAACCTGATCGGGACAATACCCGCGTAGGAAATGACGATGAACCCACCCACAATTTATATCAAAGATGTTTGCCTCGACTATCACGATAATCCTTTATTTAAAAATTTCGCCTTAACCATTCCGGCGAAAAGTTGCATCTGTTTGCTAGGTCAAAGTGGCGTTGGCAAAAGCACACTCTTACGAGCCATCGCGCATTTAATCACAGACAGCAAGATATTAAATTTTTCAGTCGAAACGTCCGATCAATTGCCCATTCGTGATCGCATTGTTTATATGGCGCAAGAAGATGGACTGATGCCCTGGTTAAATGTTTTAGACAATGTCTTAATCGGCTATCGTTTGCGAAAAAAAGTCACCGCTCACATTCGTGCACAAGCATTATCCTTACTAAAGCAAGTAGGTTTAGAAGAAGTGACAGATAAACGACCTGATATATTATCCGGCGGCATGCGACAACGCGTTGCTCTCGCGCGCACGCTGATGGAACATCGACCGATCGTTCTGATGGACGAGCCCTTTTCAGCATTAGATATTATCACGCGCCTAAAATTACAAGATTTGGCTGCGGAATTATTAAAAGACAAAACTGTTTTGCTCGTCACACATGATCCACTCGAAGCACTGAGGCTCGGCGATATTATTTATGTTTTATCCGGACAACCCGTACAATTGAGCAATCCTATTAAGCCCATACGCCCAAAACCACGCGATCCAACGGATGCGGAATTGCTGGCATTACAGGCGGATTTGTTGAGTCAGTTAAAGAAGGCAACAACACCTTGTCATTCCGGAATTGTTGCGCCTAAAGCGCAACAATATCCGGAATCCAGAAATATATTCCCTGGATCCCGGATATTTCGCTTCGCGAAATTCCGGGATGACGGGGAAAAGAGGTGTCATTCCGGAATTCCGCCGTTGGCGGAATTCCGGAATGACGGGAATCCACCATGCTAAAACGCTTCATCCTTATCACAATTGTACTGCTGACCGTCTGGCAAACCATAGTCATGGTTTTTCATTTACCCCCCTATATTTTATCGACGCCCATACAAGTGTTTAAAACATTATTTCTCGATCGCGCTTTAATTCTCACGCAAACCATTCCGACACTGATCGAAACGTTATTAGGCTTTTTATTCGGTGCCTTATTCGGCATATTGAGCGCCATCTTTATCATGTATTTTCGTCTCGCGCGGTTATGGTTTTTACCCATTTTATTGATCAGCCAAGCGATTCCCACCTTCGCCATCGCGCCCATTTTAGTGGTTTGGTTTGGATACGGCATCACATCAAAAATTATTACAACGATTATTATGTTATTTTTTCCGATCACCCATTCATTTTATGATGGATTGCGTCGAACTAATTTTGTGTGGTTGGATTTGGCGAAAACGATGAATGCATCCAAATGGCAAACGTTGCTACATATTCAAATTCCCGCCGCATTACCCTCCCTTGCAACCGGATTACGCGTAGCTGCCGCCATTGCACCGATTGGCGCCATCGTCGGCGAATGGGTGGGATCGAGTCGAGGATTAGGTTTTTTAATGTTAAATGCAAATGCACGCTTACAAATTAATGTGATGTTTGCCGCATTATTGATGATTGCGCTACTAACCATCGGCTTATATTTTACGGTGGATCGATTATTAAAAGTTGCCATTCCATGGCAGAAGGAGGAAATATGAAAAATAACCCGTCATCCTCCTGGAATTCCACCGAAGGTAGAACATCTGGGATCCAGAAATCATATAACCTGGATTCCGGATATTGTTGCGCCATTGCGCAACAATTCCGGAATGACGGAGAAAAGAGGTGTCATTTCGAAATTCCGCCGAAAGTGGAATTCCGGAATGACGGGGAAAATAGCTGTCATCCCGGAATTCCGCCGAAAGTGGAATTCCGGAATGACGGGGAAAATAGCTGTCATCCCGGAATTCCGCCGAAGGCGGAATATCCGGGATCCAGAAATCATACAACCTGGATTCCGGATATTGTTGCGCCATTGCGCAACAATTCCGGAATGACAAAATTTGTTTTTATTACGCTCTTCACTCTCATTATTCAGTTGTTCTCTCAAACCGCCCAGGCCAAACCCCTCACCGTCATGCTCGATTGGTTCGTCAATCCCGACCATGCACCACTTTTTGTCGCACAACAAGAAGGGTTTTATAAAAAATTTGGCCTTGATGTTACATTCATCCCGCCCGCCGATCCTTCTGATCCACCCAAATTAGTCGCCGCAAAAAAAGCAGATATCGGCGTCACCTATGCGTTGCAATTTAAACAAGAAGTCGCCGCAGGATTGCCGCTCAAACAAATCGGCACGTTAATCCCGATGCCGCTCGATTGTTTGGTTGTACTCGCGAGCAGTAAAATAAAAACACCGGCAGATTTAAAAGGCAAAAACATCGGTTATAGCAGTGACGCAAGCAATCACAAAATGCTGCGCATCATGTTAAAAAAATACAACCTAACCCTAAAAGATGTTCATATGATCAACGTACATTATAATTTAGCACAGGCACTCCTGAGCAAAAAAGTCGATGCAATTACCGGTGCCATGCGAAATTTTGAGCCGATCGAAATCCAATTAGCTGGACAAAAAACACGAGTTTTCTATCCAGAAGAATATGGCATGGACCCCTATTCAGAATTAATTTTGATTGCCAATAAAGATAAAGCCAATGATCCAAAAATTAAAGTCTTTTTAAAAGCGCTGCGACTTAGCACTATTTATTTAATCAATCACCCAACATCCACTTGGAAAACCTTCGCCAAAAACCATCCGGAATTAAATAACGAAATAAACAAACGCGCCTGGTTTGCGACAATTCCGCGGTTTGCGTTGCGGCCAGGCGTGTAATAAAGTATTTCCTGGATACCGGATAATTTCGCTATGCGAAATTTCCGGTATGACAATAACCAGGATTTAAAATCAACGACTTCGAGGTAATACAGGATCCGCCCCTGCCCCTGCCGAATCATACGCCGCCCCAAGAACGCGCTCGGTCTTTAAGCGCTTCACTTCTTGCTGTATTTTGGGATGTGCAAACAGTAAAGGATACATGTCTTTTGGACAACTTGAACCTCCTCGCATTTGCCCCGTGCGATAAAGATGAACCATGTCTTCTGCAATTGGACGACATAGAGCTGGGGTATCCGCCGCCACCATTACTGCGGCTAATCTTAAAGAACGTGTTTGCATCTTTGCATGTAAGGCATCACGAAATTCAGCTAATGCCCGATTTTCTGGATCTGACTGGCAAGCTTTTTCTGTCATATCCATAAATCGCAAATACTGTAAATCCGTCCAAGTACGTGCAAAAAATTCAGCTGGCGTTTTAATCGCAGATTCTGGAAGTTGATAGCCAATGCGAAATCTTGCGCCGACTACAACGGCGTTTTCTAAAACTGTTGGATGTTTAGTTAATAACGTAGCCAATCGATACCTCGTAAAATCTCTATTAATTCCTGCCCCGTTTCGTAAAAAACGGCAGGCAATTATTTGTAAAGCTACATCATATAGATGATCATTAACTTCTTCCAGAGGTACGGGGGATGAACTCCGAGCTCTTAACCACTCAAAAAGCGTATCTAATGGCATCTCACCCCAATTATTTGTTGCACTTATTGATGCGCCGCTATCTAACAATAATCCCACTGTCTTCTCAAATGCTGCATAATGAAGCGGCGTGCTACCATCGGGATAAACTTCCATCGGATCAGCATTCTGCAATAACAATGATTTTACCATCTCGTATTGAAATGCTGCTCGTTTTGTATAGGACAGCGCGTGAAATAACGCGGCACGTCCATTTCCATCCATTTCACGAGGATTAGCACCGCTCTTTAACAAGCAATCAAGCATAGCCACAGAACCCCGCCGTGCCGCCAAGTGTAATGGTGTCAGGCCATTCTGATTCCGAAAATCTATATGTTTGGTTACCCGACATAAAATTTCTACTATCGCATTCTGTTTACACCCAATCGCAAGATGTAATGCGATATTACCGTCTATATCGTCTTGATCTGGATTAGCACCATGCTTTAACAACATGATAACAATCGGGATAGTTCCTCGTGTTAACACATAATGTAAAGCTGTCCGACCATAATCATCACTCGCATTCACATCGACATCCATCGCTAATAAGCGAGAAACTTCTGCTGCATCTCCACTTCGAACGGCATCATGTAACTTTTCTTCTGCGGGAGTTAATGGCATGGTGATCTTCCTCTTTAGGCATCAAAGAGGCAGTATGACAAATAATTCCTAGATATGATATGCTTTTTATTATGCATTCTAAAAACTAAGGTAAAAATATGAACATGATGGTGATGTTTATCGATAGTATGGTGGCGCTTTTGGTCGTCGTTATTGGAGTAACGTTATCGCACCTTTTAAATGCAAATAAAATCAAGATATTAACCACTAAAATTGAAGAAAATTCTAGGTTTAGCGATGATCTATTCCGAAAAGTCTCGGCTGAAACTCAACAAAAACTGTTCGAAAATCTTACAAACAGCACCATTTATCAACAGCGTACACTCACAGATTTGAAGGAAACCTTGCAACAAGCACTGCATCAACACCGTGCTCAATTCGATGAACATCAATTAAAGAGCTTAAAAACACTCCAAGAAAGTCTGCAAACCACCATGGCACATATTCGTGAGGAAATCAGCAAACGAGTCGACAGTCTGACGCAATCAACGGATCAACGTTTAAAAGAAATCAGTGGCCAGGTCGAAAAACGTTTAACCGCTGGCTTTGAAAAAACCACGGAAGTTTTTACCGATGTCATCAAACGGCTCGCCTTAATCGACGAAGCACAAAAGAAAATCACCGAACTCTCGACCAATGTCGTTGGTTTGCAAGAAATTTTAAATGATAAGCGATCACGCGGTGCATTTGGCGAAATACAGCTTGCTGGACTCATTCGTAATATGTTGCCAGAAAGTCATTTTGCGTTACAACACACGTTAAAAAATGGTCTGCGTGCTGATTGTATTTTGTTTTTGCCTAAACCCACTGGCAATATTGTGATTGATGCAAAATTTCCGTTAGAGAGTTATCGATTCATGACCGATCAATCGCTAGCCGCCACAGAACGACAAGCCGCCACACAACAGTTTAAACAAGACATTAAAAAGCATATTCAAGATATTGCGAGTAAATATATTATTCCCGAAGAAACCAGCGATGGCGCGGTAATGTTTATTCCGGCTGAAGCGGTGTTTGCGGAGATTCATGCGCATTTTCCAGAGCTCAATGAATTGGCGCAACACATGCATGTTTGGTTGGTTTCCCCCACCACGATGATGGCGATTTTAACCACTGCCCGCGCAGTCTTAAAAGATGAGGCGACACGCCAACAAGTGCATATCATTCGCGAACATTTAATCATGTTATCAAAAGACTTTAGCCGCTTTGAAGAACGCATGGATAACTTAGCCAAACATGTTCGCTTAGCGCATGAAGATGCCGAAGATGTAAACAAGTCCGCCAAAAAAATTGCATCGCGGTTTAATAAAATTGAAAAGGTTGAGTTGCAGTCGGTGCCTGTCATTTCGACAACGCCACCAGTGGAGGAGAAATTTCCTGCGACTGCGGATGAATGATGAGGTTTCTCGCACGCCTATCCGGAACTCACGTTTAAAAAATAACGTCGACTTTTTAGCTCGCCTTCGGCTGATAATGCCCCCATTTTCACCAATTCTTGAAGATCTCTCGTGGCCGTTGAAGCAGAGGTTTTTGCAATGCTCATATAATTTTTCGCGCTTAATCCTCCTTCAAACCCCTTTGTCCCTGCGAGAAATAAGCGCTCAATCACTCGGCGTTGTCTTTGATTTAACAGATCTGAAAAATGCGCATAAAATTTCTTTTTTGCAATCACAAAATCAATAATATCAAGCGTATATTGCTGTGCCTTAAGAATTGATTGTCCAAAATAAAGTAACCATTCCGTGATTTCATTGCTGCAATTGTTTTTGGCGAGCGCATGATAATAATTTTTTTTATCCTGATTAAGGATATCTGATAAGGCAATAATAGTGGGTCGATTGATCCCTTGAGAAATGGCTTTTATCGCTATAGCACGACCGAGTCTACCGTTTCCATCTTCAAATGGATGAATGCATTCAAAATATAAATGTGCAATGCCCGCGCGTGTTAAAATAGGTAAAGACGTTGCAGAAAATGGTCGTGTTTTATTATACCACTTAATATAACGTTGCATCTCGATCGGCACCACCGCAGAAGGCGGGGCTTCATAATGTACTTTTGCTTTACCCACATAGCCAGAAACGATTTGCATTGGCTCGCTATGTTGTCGATATGCGCCAATTCCAGGAATATCCCAACGTCCACGCATCACCATTTCATGCCAACGACACAGCAATAGATCGGATAGTGGCGCAGCAAACTCTTGATAAAGAGAAGTCAGCATCTCACTCATCCCCTCTTCGGCTGGCGATGTTTTTTGAGAAAATTTTAATCCTAAATTTTTTTGGATTGAACTTCTCAAACTATCGCGATTCAGAATTTCTCCCTCTATCGCAGAGGAGGATAGTCCTTCATCACACGCCAGATCAATCATAAGATTGAGTGCCTCCTCCTTGTCAATATGCTTCGTTTCACCCTGGAGTAATCCAGATTGGTGCAAAAATTGGTTTTCCAAGTCACCTAGAACGAGCGTATCGTATTTAAAATTAAACCACTCATCCGACTCCCATATCCAATTCATAAATAATATTTCCCGTATTTATAGCTCATATAATAGCATATATTGGGCTATAAACGCCAATTTATTAGCCCAAAAAACGGGATAAAATAAGAGAACTTTTAAGAATCATTTTAAGAATCAATTTAATAACGCCGCTGCTTGAACCAGCAACGGCGTCTTTCGCAAGATATGCAAAACACCTATAGCTATTAGCGTCGTGCCGCCGTCATTACCCTTCTCGCTGGTGTTGTCGGAGAACCAGCACCGCCTGCTCCGGGAGTTGCTCCGGCTGTTGCCCCAGTGGGGGAAACTTCGGCGGCGAGTCGTGCTGCTCTTCTTCGTTCTTCTGAAGAAGATCCAGCAGCACCAGCCCCGCCTGCTCCGGCACCTGCTTCGGCGGCCGCCCTACCGGGGGAAGCTGCTCCTGAAGAAGAAGGTGCTGCTTTACCAAAGTAGCGAGATAATAAACGCGATTCTCCACCCCCCTCCACTCGGGTTACTCCCCAATCTCTTACAAGGTGTGCTGCACGCGTTCTTGCTTCCTGCTCTGGTCTCTGAGAAGCTGATTGAATTATTTTTCGAAAATCAGGCAATCCCAAGGTGGGCTCGAGTGGTTCATAAAAATCGTCACAAAAGTCCTTTAAGCCAGGCTTATGCAAAACCTCATCGATTTCCGTACAAAGATCGTATATTATTGTTACAAATTCTGCTCGCATAACATAAAGGTATAATGACCCCAAATTTTTAGACAATTTTAGGCGGGTAGTTAAGAGAGTATACTTCTGATTCTGAGTAACAATCAGGAGG
>MGXQ01000052.1 GCA_001801405.1 Gammaproteobacteria bacterium RIFCSPHIGHO2_02_FULL_42_13
TTTTACAAGATCTTAGTTAAACACGCGTAATAAAATCCATCAGAACCGCCAACAGTCGGCAAAAGCTGTTGTTCATGCGCTAGAACACTCAGATCGAGTTGGTTTTGATGTAAAAATTTTTGAATCACCTGTTGATTTTCTTCCGCTAAAACCGAACAAGTCACATACAGCAACTTTCCTCCCGGCTTCAATAACAACCATAATGATTGTAAGAGGCGTAACTGAGTCTTTGCTAACGTTGCAATGTCTTCTTCACGACGTAAAAATTTGATATCGGGATGTCGGCGAATCACGCCTGTCGCAGAACAAGGCGCATCCAGCAAAATGCGATCAAAAACTTTTCCATCCCACCAAGCATCGGGCTCCGCTGCATCACCGACAATGAGCTCTGAGCAGCTGGAAGCCGCGTCAGCACTGGATTTCCCCTGCTCAGAGCTGCGAGCGAGATTTTCTCCTACGAGCGCAAGGCGCTTTGCATCATGATCGATCGCCACTAATGTCGAAATATTTGGCTCGTACTCCAAAATATGACAGGTCTTGCCGCCCGGCGCAGCACACGCATCTAACACGCGCTGATCGGGTTTTAAATCTAATAACGTTACCGCTAATTGTGCGCCACAGTCTTGCACAGACACGTCGCCTTCAGAAAACCCTGGCAATTGTCCTACCGCGCATGGCTTTTCTAATAAAATCGCATCACTATAATTTTGCAAAATATTTCCGCGCAGCCCAACTTGTCGCAATTTTTCGCCGTACTCGTCACGCGAGATTTTGTTTTGATTAACGCGCAAACTCATCGGCGGACATTGGTTGTTTGCTGTTACAATTTCTTTCCACGCATGAGGATATTCTTTTTTCAATCGCGTCAATAACCATGCAGGATGTGAATAACTGACCGCTTCATTGTCACTGACTGTTTTTAACAGTTCCTCTTTGCGTCGTAAAAAATTTCGCAATACGGCGTTAATTAAACCCTGCGCCCAAGATTTTTTTAGCGCTCGCACTACATTCACCGCTTCGGTGACCACCGCATAATCTGGCGTTTTAGTATAAAGTAATTCATACAAACCAATTAAAATTAATATATGAAGAGTCTGGTCTTTTTGTTTTAATGGTTTTGATAATAATCGCTTCGCAATAAAGTCTAACTGCAAATACCATCGCGCAACACCATAACATAATACTTGAATATATGCGCGCTCAGATTGGTTCGGATATGTTTTAAGTTTTTGTTGCAAGCTCGAAAGAGATTGATGCTGAATAAACAGATCGCACAAGATTTCAAGTGAAAAAAGGCGTGGGGTCATAAATCAAACCGATGACCAATTTTAAACAACGCCACTTTACCATTTAACATGTCAGCAACAGATAATTTTTTTCCGCCCGACAATTGTAACTGCCGAACCTGTAAAACCCCCTCTCCCGTTGCAACATCAATGCCCGCCTGGTTCACCGAAATAATCTGCCCTGGTTGTTTATTATGTTTCTCGGCGAGCGGCGTCGCTTGCCAAATACGAATGCGTTCGCCCTTCAGTTCAGCAAATGAAATTGGCCAAGGATTAAATGCACGAATTTCTCGATCAAGATCAGTCGCCGATTTATTCCAATCAATTTTTGCATCTGATTTATCAATCTTTTTAGTATGCGTCGCCTCACCATCATTTTGCGCCTGCGCATTAACTAAATTAGTTTCTAGTGTTTTTAAAAGCGTCTTTGCGCCTAACTGCGCTAATGTTTCTGATAACGTCTCGGCAGTATCCGTCTCCGCAATCGCGCAGCGTGATTGTAATAACATTGGCCCTGCGTCCAGCGCTTTGATAATTTTCATCACCGTAATGCCCGTTTCGGTATCACCTGATAAAATCGCTTGCTGAATAGGAGATGCGCCGCGATACTTGGGTAACAATGACGCATGAACATTGATACAACCTAATCGAGGCATTGATAGAATCGCTTCAGGCAACATCAATCCATAAGCAACAACGACCATTACATCTGCATGAAATTCTCGCAAAGCGGCCTGTAGAACTTCATCGCACAAGGTGGTTGGACTATAAATCGGCAAATCATACTTTAATGCGACTTGTTTTACCGGTGATTGCTGTAAATGTTTTCCACGACCCGCGGGACGGTCGGGCTGCGTTAATACGGCCTGCACTGAACAATGACGATCGAGCAACGCTTGAAAATGCACGGCAGCAAACCGTGGCGTACCTGCAAAAATTATTTTCAACAACTCGGCCGCAAGCGGCCGAGATTGTTTCCTTAATTGATTTCGCCTGCGCGGGAAACCCGCGCGAACGGCGACCAGAGGGGAGCATTGCATTGCTCCCCTCTGGACTCCCCAGCGCCCTTGACTCCGCTGCTTGCAGCGGAGATTTCTTACTTTTAAATCTGACAATTGACTCATTACAATACCGTTTTTTTCAACTTTTTCATTTTCTTGTGCAACATATGTTTTTTCAGTGAAGAAAGATAATCTGCAATCAGCTTTCCTTCTAAATGATCGATTTCATGCTGAACACAAACAGATAATAACCCATCGGTCTCTCTCTCAAACCATTCACCTTCTAGATTTTGCGCTTTAAATTTTATTTTTTCGACACGAGCTACTTTGACATAAACATTGGGAAACGATAAACAACCTTCCTCGCTATTTACCATGGCATCTGATTTTTCTACAATCTCAGGATTAATTAAAACCAATGGGGGATTGGACTTATCCTGCAGGTCAATCACAATTAAAGACAACGGCATATCCACTTGCGTTGCCGCCAATCCAATGCCTTGTCGCGCGTACATGAGATCAAACATTTGGTCGACCAATGCGCGAACCTCATCATTAATTTCACACACCGGTTCTGCAACCGATCTTAACCGTATGTCCGGATAAATTAATACATCTCTCATTGTCATTGTTTACACCTCTTGAAAATTCATAACTTTCATCCTGGGTTTCGCTTCGCTTCACCCAGGCTACACTTGCTACTTTCTGTCATTTTGCCAGCGACGCAATTGACTGGGCATTGCCCATATCCCACAAATAATTTTCATCAGATAATGCACAATAACAAAAAAAATAGCTAACGCAATAACGACAAACCACAACGTCGATTCGACCGTCCAATGACCATATGAAATCAACACATAACCTGGCTCAGCCTTTAACCATAACCCTATACAGACAGCAATAACAAAAACGATGAAATAATAAATGATTTTCCCTATCATTGTTTTTCCTTAGATTGCGTTTGCTGCATCGCTTGCAACAAGGTTTGTGACAATGTTTTTACCGCCGATAATTGATACGTCACTTTCTGCTTGGATAACTCAGAAAGCGCCTGCAACATAGTTTGCGTCGACCGATCATTATTCAAAAAATAACGCTTAACCCATACCTGTGCCGTCGCGAGTGCTGTCTGATATATTGTTGATTGATGCTGCAACGCAGCCCACTCTGCCTGCATTAACAACATTGTTAAATGCAATCGAACAACCTGTTGTTGATCGTCGGTTAAAATAGGCTGTACCGTATCATCGTGATGACGAATCACGAGCACTTGCTGTATCATCTGCCAACTGGTGTTCAACGCGGTTTTCCATACCGACTGGTGGCCTGTTGTCTTTTTTGTTGCGTCGGTCGTCGCATCGACTTGCAGTTTTGACGGCAGTGATAATGCGTCCACTTGAAGACTGGCTGACTGCAACCGCTGATAAACATTTAATACGTTGACATCTGTTTGTGATTGCAATGACGCAATCGTCGTGGCTAACGCTTGCGAGACGCTCTGCCACTTTGCACTTTGAACACCGTGCAAATCTCGCTCCGCTGTCCTTAATAAAATTAATGCCGCTGACAAATCTTGCTGCAAAAATAAATGTGCACTCGCCAATTGAATTAAATAGCTCGCCTGCTGTATCTGCCATGCTTGCTGTCCTTTGAACTGCAGCACTTGCTGAATAGCCATTTGGTTCGCGGTGATATTTTCAGCTTGCTCGGTCTGCATCTGACTTAATTGCCAAACGTCGGCTTTAGTCCGCGCCCAACTCGTCGTTGCTTGATTTTTAAACCACCACATTTGATAAGCGGCAAACCCAAGCCAGAACAGCACTAGCAGCACTATAATGATGCTGAACCAAGCTGACCACGACAGTCGGTTTTTGGGTAATTTTGAAACCTTCGCATCCGTCGTAAATTCTGGTCTTAGCTCTTCAGTTGACATAATGACACTCCTGTCATATAAAAACGCTAAGAGTATAAAGGAAGATTACCATTTTTAATACACCTCTATTCAACAACTCGGCCGCAAGCGGCCGAGTAACGTAGCCTGGGTGGAACGAGCAAAGCGAGTGAAACCCAGGGCTTTCATCCTGGGTTTCGCTTCGCTTCACCCAGGCTACATGCTGGTCACTTGCGCTTTCGTATTTTCTACCTGTATGATAACTAGAATGGAATAAATAATGGATTTGCGATAATGTCAAAAAAATGGACACGATGGATCTCGCTGTTTTTGCTCGCCCTATTTTGTAGCATAACATTTGCCAAGGCGAATCTTGCCGAATTAAATGGCGCCTCAAACGCATCAACATTTGATGTACAACATGCCAATCGAATACTAGACAAGCTCAGCATTCAATTATCGATCGTCGATGTCAATCCTCAGAATTTAGAAAGGGCATCGAGCATATTAAGCCGATTACAAAAAGATGCGCAAGAATGCGTTAATCAATCACAAAGCGACATCGCAAAACTGGACGACCAAATAGAAGAAACAAAACCAGGCGCACAAACGAATACGCCATTTATACAATATGTTCAGTCCAAAAAAATGGAACTATACGCACAAAAATCTGAATGTAAATTATTCGTCTTGCGCTCTGGAGAAGCACTAACCGCATTTCAAACAACGGTAAAAAACTTAAGCGCAAAACGTTTGCTGACGGTCAAACCAGATTTTTGGTCAAACCTCATCACTGGTATCACTGAAATTAAACAAATTCCAAAAAACTTTAATGCACAACTTTTCTTAGAATATGGCGGATGGAAAACCATCCATACGCCGCTTGCGCTTGGATTATTAGGGATTTTTCTCTTAGCAGGACTGGTTGTCGGCATACAATTAAATTTTTCACTCGACAATTACTTAAGCCAATTAAAAATCATCGAAACATTTTCCGAAAAAATAAACTTGGCCATATTGAGCACCTGTAAAAGATATGTTACGCCCATTATTATATTGGCGATATTAACTGCGGATATTACCGTATTGAGCGACCCTTCTCATCTCGAATCATATTTACTGACCATTGTGTCTGGCACATTTGTTTACGCAGTTCTATCAGCGCTCATTTATTTCTTTTTCCTTCCCTTTCATGGATTACCACCCGTCAGTGGATTATCCGAAAGTGTTGCGCATCCTTTGTTGACGCGACTGCGTTTTTTGCTCGCACTATGCTTGTTCGGCTTTATTTTTTACATATTATTTCATGACCAGCCATTCCCGGACTCATTCATGAGTTTGGTTCACACGACTTTTATCACGCTGCTCATTATCAATTTAATCAGTATTCTCTGGCTGATCAATCGTATCCCGAAAATATTAAATCATCACCCCAGCGTGCGTATTATCATTAGTTCATTGCTAACCGTCGCATTGATCACGCTTGTCGCAGCCGAATGGTTTGGCTATCAACAACTCGTGTCATATATGTTGCAAGGCATTACACTCACGTTGCTCTTTGGTTTCATTGCATGGCTATTACATAAAATATCAATTGGTACGCTGCGCGGCGTCGTACAAAACTCCTCTGCTTTTCCAGAAATCATACGACACCAACTTGGTGTCAAACGTTATGAAAGAATTCCTGAGTTATTATGGCTTCATATTGTATTATATATCGTTATTTGGGGTGGATTTTCGCTTGTTTTACTGAGAGTTTGGAAGTTATCGGAAGCACATTTTCAGGCGCTCATGGAAACACTGGCCAATGGATTTAAAATCACCGGCATGTATCTCATACCCGCAAGAATATTTTCTGCATTTGTTTTTTTTGTTGTTTCGTTTTTGCTGATCCGCTGGGTTCGCAATACTCTCGAACACCCTAACAAAGAAGTGCGGGATGTCGGCGCACAACAAGCACTCGCCGCCATTGTCGCTTACACCAGCATCTGTGTTGTGATACTCATCAGTTTACTAATGGCGGGTGTTGACTTCGCCGGACTCGCTATTATTGCGGGCGCACTCTCCGTGGGTATTGGTTTTGGCTTACAAAACATTGTAAATAATTTTTTGTCCGGCATTATTTTATTACTAGAAAGACCTATTAAACCTGGCGATCGTGTATCCATTAATGGCGTCGAAGGTTTTGTAAAACGTATTCACATTCGATATACACAAATTCGCACATTAAAATATTCGGATTTAATTGTGCCCAACTCGGAAATAATTTCAAAGCAAATTACAAACTTAATGTTTCAAGATATCAGCGGACGCGTTCATACATCAGTGGGTGTTGCATATGATTCTGATACCGACCTCGTGCAAGAATTATTGCTCAGCGTCGTTAACGATCACCCTGAGGTCATTAAAGATGATCCGTCGAGACAATTCTCCGTATTTTTTACCGCATTTGGCGACAACAGTCTGAAATTTGATGTGTACTGCGTCATTCGAAACATTAATTTAAAATTCATCGTGAGAAGCGAATTAAATATCGCCATTAACAAAATCTTCAAACAGCACGGTATTTCAATTGCATTTCCGCAACGCGATTTACATATCAAGGAATGGCCGGGAATGCCAAAGTGACTAGCCGCGAGCTTTTACAATTCTGTTCGTATGTTATAATGTTATCTGATAGCCATGACTAACAAATACTCACTCCTTCTAAAAGGTTAAATGCGTTCATGTCACTCTGGAAAATAACAAAAGAAACTCCTTCATTTTTTTCGCGACTTAAAACTGGGTTAACAAAAACTCGCCAGAGTTTAGTCGGCGGGATAGCCAATGCCCTCATGGGTAAAAAAACACTAGATGCCGCGGTTTTAGAAAATTTAGAAACGCAACTATTAACAGCGGATATGGGCGCCATTGTCACTCATCGAATTATTCAACAATTAACAGAACGCATTTCACGAAAAGAAATTCATGATCCCAATAATGTTTTTACCACACTCAAATCCGTGTTATTCGATATTTTAAAACCCGTGGAACAACCTCTCACTCTCTCACATCACCCGCAGGTTATTTTAATGGTCGGCGTTAATGGCTCGGGCAAAACAACCACCATTGGTAAGCTTGCACATCATTTTCAACAGAATGGCCAAACCGTCATGCTGGCAGCAGGTGACACATTTCGCGCGGCAGCTGTCGAACAACTACAGATCTGGGGAGAGCGCAACAAAATTCCCGTAATTGCGCAAAAAAATGGCGCCGATAGTGCCGCTGTCATTCTTGATGCCTTACAAGCTGCCCGTGCACGTAATATTGATGTGCTGATTGCCGACACGGCAGGACGTTTGCATACACAAGACAATTT
>MGXQ01000053.1:0-5242 GCA_001801405.1 Gammaproteobacteria bacterium RIFCSPHIGHO2_02_FULL_42_13
TAAATCCACCGTCGTCTTATGCTGATACCTGTCAGCTGGACGATCTCCTCATCTATCTTCAGATTCGCTTTAGCGGCTTTCAGATCTTTCTCCGCCCGCAGGATCATTCTATCTATGGCGCGGGTATCGGGCTTTTGTTTCTTCAGAAGGCCTTTTTCCAGATATTCCTCAATGAATTTTTCAAAGCTCATCTTTGTCTCCTATCAAAAATATCTTATTATTTTCGATTAGGTCGGTTATAAAAGAGTCCTTTTCATTCTTTTTCTTTTCGAAATCAGCCCTTCTGTATAAACTGTAATTGATCTCCCTTTTGAGTTCTTTCTCCGCCTTGCCAAGTTCCTTGATCAACTCATCTTCGCTTATTTTTCCTATAATAAAAAGGTCAACGTCGCTTTCAGCGCCGGCTTCATCCTTCGCGAAAGAGCCATAGATAAAAGCGATCTCTACCCCTTTTATCTTTTCCAGGATTTCTTTAAGAAGGCCAGCCGCCCCGATCGTCTTAAACACGATACTCTTGAATTCATCAAACAAAGGGTAAGATTTATTTGGATAATAAAACGTCAGGTTTCCGCGCTTCTCGGACAAAAAACTACCTTCTTTTGTAAGCCTTATGAGTTCTTTGCGTATCATGCTCACGGGAATGCCGAGAAGGCGCTCAAGTTCTCTTAGATAATACTTGTTCTCAGGATTTGTAAAAAACAGCCGAAACAGCGCCTTGCGTGTTTTCGATTTGAATAAATTCGTAATATCCATAATATGTAACCTCTTTATATTACAATTGTAATACTTATAGCTTACAATGTCAAGGCTTAAATTGAGCATTCTTATCCTCCTTTTGCTTAATAGACGTAACCCGGAGGGATTTTCTTTCAATTATTTTCGTATGGTCCAGAAGTCCCCTGCTAAGGTCTGCAGGTATTCAAACGGCATTGTGCAGTATCCGTCCTTTCCCCAGTCCTTGCCCCAAGAATTACGCACAATAAAGCGTTTGGCGGTCTGGTTATAGCCCACAGCCATCACTGCGTGGCCGCCGATGGCCTTCTCTTTCTTCTTGGGCATAGGTACCGTCCCCGTTTCCAGGACGGCTTGCGACTCAAAACTCTCATATACGGTAAACCCGAATACGAACGGGTATCCTTCGGCGATACAGGCGAGCATCTGATTTATGGAATTTATGCGGTGGTATGATGTTATGCGGTGTTTTTTGGCGTCAGCGAAGCATTTAAGCGGCGGTTTGCGCGTGAATTTGCTTATCTGATAAGGCCAGAGTGTCTCCTCGCATACGCCCGAGTTCTTCAAGGTCTTTATGCCTACGCGCAGGGACGCGCCGGAATCATAGCGGATCGTATGCATAAGCGCCCGCTCGTTATAATAGATGAAGAGCCGGCTGACGTCGGTGTATTTGAAGTCGGATATCTTATCGAGGAACTCGATGTTTCCGGCAAGCGCCTGGGCGGTACAGCTTCCCAGCTCCCCCTGCCTCTCTACCTCTGAGCACAAGCCTCGCAGATCGACCTTTCGCGGCAGGCGGATAATGGGTTTTATCGCTTTATATAAATAATCCCTTTGGTCCGGTATATCCGGGAGCCAGCCGTAGGTTCTATTTTTCATGTTTGAATTACGATGGCACTCCGCTTTCTTCCAATTTAGGTGAATTTTCAAACGGCGCAGAAATATGTATTGGAGATTTTTCTTCTACTCGCTTTTTATTTGCAATATCGAGTTTTGAATAACTGTTTGAAATCATTACGGAAATGTTGGCAAATGCTTCCAGGTGGAATCTTGCTACTCCTACCTGTAAGGCTTCATCATCCTTGGCTAAAGAAGTTAATTGGCTTAAGTACTCTTTTATCTTAAAGGCATGATATTTGATTAAATCCGCGATTTTCGCGGAACGATTCCTGTACCCAATTTCCAACTGTAAATTCAATACTTTAGCGTAATCAAGTAAATCATTGACCGAAAGATCTTTGTCATAAGAACTTTCAATCTTAGATATTCTGCTTTGGGTGCAGCCCATTTTTTCCGCAATTTGTTTTTGAGTCAAATTATGCTTGCACCTTAAATAAAAAAGAAACTTTCCGACTTTCTTGTCATTGATTTCTTTTGAAGCCGTATCTTTGAACGCGCTGTCCGAAGACAGGTCTTTGATCATCTCCATAACGTTGTTATATTTCTTAGACATTTGAATCACCTCCCTTTATGCTTCCTACCAATTTACGGCATAATTTAATATCGTCCCTCTGCGCGCTTTTGTTACCGATCGCCAAAAGGTGAAGAGTATTAGTATGAGTATCCGGATATACATACAGACGAGTCTGCTCAAGCTTTACTTTTTGCTTGCCACCTTTCTGGTCAATTGCCTTAATGCCTTCCGGTTCATCATGAATATATCCCGCTTTAACCTGAAGCGGATGTCCACATTTTTTAAGCGTAGTAAAATAAGTATCCAGGTTACTCAGCACCGCGGCCAGCTCGTTACTCTGCTTCTTCTCATATTTTGCATAATCACGTTCATATTGTTCACTTAGCTCCAAAATCCAATCCGGCATTACCTCCTCCTTTAACATCTTAAATATTCCTAATAGGAATATTACACTATTGAAGCTTTATTGTCAATATCTTTTACTTCCCTGATGTAATAGACGCTAAAAGGAGGGATTTTCTTTCAACTATTTTTTGATAATTTCGCGGTATACCTGGAGGGTCTCTCGGGCTATCTTATCCCAATCATATTTCTCTTTGAGGATAAACCTTCAATATCCCCTGCCCTGAAATATCTATCCTCTTGAAGGCCGCCTTCCCGGCAATGACAGGTTTAGCACAGGGACTGTCCCTATCAAGGTTGGCGAAATCAAGAATACAGGCAGCGGCTGGAACTCTTCAGGAAGGTTCGACTGGGGCACCTCTCCATCCTCTTCAGCACCCCAACAATATAATTTATGCTTCTAAGCGGATTACCCGCTTCAAATTTAGCGACCACAGCCACCGCCTCTTTGACATTTTCCGCGCCGTATCTCTCCATGATCCTTATAAAATCCTTAACTGCCTGTATATTATTCCCCTCATCTATCGCCTCGGCAAAGCCCCTCGCCATCAGGGTCTTCTCCGCGCCAAAACTTCCCTCCAGGTTCTTCCACATCTTTTCTTTCTCACCCGGCGAGATCAGCTCTTTAAGCCTGTATTCATTCGGCTCCCTGTCCGCGTAACTCTCCCCTTCTGCGGCGTTTACTCTTGAATGCCTCACCTCGATTAGGTCCAGCTTTTTAATCTGCCTGAGCCCGTAGGCAAACGTCCATTCATCTATATGGTATTTTTCGGATAATCCTTTCAAGCTTTTCTGCCACCACAGCTTCGGTTTGGCTATCTCCTGCTCATATATGCTGACCATATAAGCGAACTTTTCTCTAAGCATCAACTGTTTATCTAACCCGTATTCCCAATACGCTGTCGGGACATTGAAATACCCGCTTTCAGGCGTTGAATATTCCTTTTGCGGATTTTCAGGATCCAGCAGTATTACTTCCGGGTTGCCTCGTTTATCAATTCTATGGTCGATAAGCCCGTATTTCTCCTTCAGGTTATTTACCACCCATCTTGTCGTACCCCCTGCGGCGCGGTCTATCCCGATAACCGCTTTCCTGTTTTTACTAAACTCCCTTAAAAGCGTTAAATACAGGTCAAACGAATGCCCGTCACTATCAGTAACCATCCTCGGAGCGAATCTTTTGTCTTCCAGAAAACTGTTCCTTATCCTTACCTTCTCTAAAAGCTCCCTCTTGACAGGCGCGCTGGAAGAAGCTGTATATTTCTCCAGTTCGCCCATCTGCCTTAATTTTATTTGCGCGAATTCTTTTCCTCTTAGGATCTGCGCGCTTTCTTCATTTTCGAGGAGCGCCTTCTGCGTCCAGTTTGCGCTTCCGTCAATGACCGTCTCCCCGTCAATTACTATGAGCTTCTCGTGGAGCTTTAATTCGGGCCTGATAAAATATACTTCCACGCCCGCTTCTTTAAGCATCCTGTAAGCATCATCATTGCCTTTGTTAAGGCGCTTGGTATTATTCCCGGATAACGCGCTTTTATCAAGGTACACCCTTACATATACGCCCCTTTCCCGCGCCTTCATCAGGGCGTCCGCCAATTTATAGGCAGGGTTATCTTCTTCCCCGTATCGCACGTACATAGAATACATCGCCACATAGATTTCTTCCTTCGCGGCCTCCAGTTCTTTTAATACGCTTTCCCCGTAGCTTCTGCCGCTTATATCCGTAGCGTCTACGATTACCGCCTTTGCTTCGGTGCAAAATAAAACGGCAGTCAAGCTGACTGCCGTCATGCCTATCAATATGGATTTTCTGGTCATCATCTTCACAATTCTATATATTGCATGTGTTTCTCCAAAGTGCTATTTTTAACATCTATGAGAAATATACCTTATTTAGGACAATTTGTCGATGTGATTCATTTCTACCATAATAGACGTAACCCGGAGGGATTTTCTTTCAAAAAAATAAGGGCCGGATTTTCATCCAGCCCTTTGTCATTCCCGCGCAAGCGGGAATCTATTATCCCCTGCTATAATAGGGTGTCCCCCAATAGGGTGTCCCCTACTTTACTTCTTCCTGCGCAATCTCCTCACCGCCAGCGTCGCGCCGCCCAAGAGGAACAGCGTTGTCGAAACCGGCTCGGGGGCAGTGGTAGTTGCAGCGCCAAACTCCACGTTGTCAATAATTGCGCCCCAGGTGTAACTCCTTGAATCCAGCGCCACCTTACCTATACCTGAGCTGTCAAAAAATCCCCAGAATACAGGTGTACTGCCTGGGACCGAGACCGACCCTGAATAAAGCAGGCTGGTCTTATCGGGACCATAGACGTTAATATCAGCTACGTCAGGATAACCGGTAAACGCGCTAAAATCTAAACCTAAGGCATTTGTCGGATTCAAAAAATCAATATAAAGTGTCGCAGGGGGATTTCCGGAATAGGCGCTAAGTATATTCCTTGAATTTTGGCCAAACCAATCTTTCCCGTTCCACTGTATGCCTGTCTCGCCTATAAAATTTACTCCGTCTATGACCAAGCCCGGCCCCTGACCTTGATAGATAGTCGATGAATTCAGGATATAATTTGATCCGAGTTCAACCACTGCATTCCCGTTGTCAATCTGGAATGACTCAAAATCCTCGGTCACCGCGCCGCTTCCGAGAATGCTGTCCAGCGTCGCGCGATCTGAGAGGACATC
>MGXQ01000053.1:5299-6354 GCA_001801405.1 Gammaproteobacteria bacterium RIFCSPHIGHO2_02_FULL_42_13
G
This sequence comes from Gammaproteobacteria bacterium RIFCSPHIGHO2_02_FULL_42_13, assembly GCA_001801405.1. Taxonomy (GTDB): domain Bacteria; phylum Pseudomonadota; class Gammaproteobacteria; order UBA12402; family UBA12402; genus O2-02-FULL-42-9. The sequence goes on from MGXQ01000053.1 coordinate 5,301, forward strand.
AGAGGACATCGGCATGCGCCACGCAAGCCATTGCAAACAGGAATAAAACTGTCGTCGTTAAGTATTTCATATCTTCTCTCTTTTTGGCAATAACGAAGTGCGGAGTTTCAACTCCCCACTTCGTTAAATGAATACACGGACAACTTAGGCCTTCCTGCCTTTACGCAGATGCCTCACCGCCAGCGTCGCGCCGCCCAAGATGAATAGTGCCGTCGAAACCGGCTCGGGAACAACTTCGAAACTGGTGGAGCCTTTACCGGCATAGTCACCATTTTGACTAAAAGGATAAAGATAGCCGGCGCTAATATTCCAGAGGCCTATCTTTTTTACGGAATTCCAGGTGACGGGGTTACCGCTAGCGTCCTTGCCGCTGTCCAGTGAAAACCAATATGTGTTACTGCCGCTTATCCCGAGGACAGAGAAGGGGTTGGCATCAGGGTCACTCCAAACAGAGGCTGTCACATTAAAGTCTGTGCTCGGAAGCTCTAAATAGAGCCAAGGCGTTTCATTCAAATTAAAGGTCGATTTCGGAGTGGTGCTTAGGTTGCTATCTACTGTAAAGATATTTGTAAAATCAGCATAGGTGCAGTTCATTGCTGCTACAAACAAAATTACCAACAATCCTACGATTGCTGCTTTCTTGTTCATTGCTTCCCTCCTTTTTTATTGTTGTTCTTCCTATATCTTCTAATGGCAAGCGTCGTGCCGCCCACCAGGAACAGTACCGTTGAAACCGGCTCGGGAACTGTATTCAGCGTGCCGGCAACCCAACCGCTGTTTTCAGCGGTACCAATACTTTGGATATGAGTAGCTGCAAGCCACGTACCTGCTCCACCTGCAGGCAAGCTAAGGGAATTGAACGATGTGGCTGTTAGGCCCGTCCCGGTGAGAGCAGCATTAAAAACCTCGCCACTAGTAAATCTGTCGCCGCTTGTGGGAAACGCAAAAAGAATATCGTACTTTCCGTCACCGTCAGCCTTATAGGCATCCAAGCCCTGAGAAACGCCAGGCGTTGGGGCAGTGCTGCCGGTAAAATCGTACGAAAAAGAAGTAG
>MGXQ01000054.1:0-8457 GCA_001801405.1 Gammaproteobacteria bacterium RIFCSPHIGHO2_02_FULL_42_13
ACTGAGGTACAGTCATTATTACCGTAGCCCCCGTCATTCCGGAATTCCGCCGCAGTCGGAATATCCGGAATCCAGGGGAATCAACGCGCAGAACTAAAAATCAAAAATACACCGGCTCCACACCACTCTCCGGGAAAATTTCTCGCAACGATTTCAATAAATCATCTGTCGGTTGTACGCGCCACTTTGCATCCAATGGCAATAATGCTTTTGCGCCTTTACTTTGAAACGACACACACACCGGACATTTGCCTTTGTGCGGTTTTAATGTCTGCATGAGCTTTTGTATGAACTCATCGACGTTTTGTTGTTCACGAACATTTAATAACAAATGTTTGGCATACGATTCGCGGGCTTCTGACATCGTTAAAATTTTCTTTGTCGTAATACGATAACGGCCGCTGTACTCATTTAAACTTGCTTCGCCTTCCACAATTAACAATTGATCTTTGTTTAAGAGCGAACGATACGTATCATAAATATCTGAAAACAAACAGACATCAATGCGTCCGGTGCCATCATCTAAGGTTAAAAATGCAATGCGATCGCCATGGCGATTTTGAATCGTGCGAATGTCTGCGACGATGCCGGCAATGACCATCGTTTTGTTATTGACTTGTTGCACATCGACAATTTTGCTTGTCACAATATGCACGAGTTCTTTTTCATATTGACCAATCGGATGCCCCGATAGATAAAAACCGAGCGTTTCTTTCTCACCCGCTAAGCGTTCACGATCAGACCACGTGGGTGCTTGCGTATAAGTTTGCTGATGCTCGATGGGTATGTCATAATCGCCGCCAAACAAATCGTTTTGTCCATGTTCTTTGTCACGTAAATATTGTTCGGCGCCGTGTACGGCATCCTTGAGTGTCGCTAACAAAGCGGCGCGATGGATATCAAATTGATCCATGGCACCTGCTTTAATTAAGGCTCCCATGACGCGATGATTCACTTTGCGCAAGTCCACGCGTCGACAAAAATCAAACAAATCCACAAAGGCATCACCGCTTTTTTGTGCGGCTAAAATAGCTTCGACCGCGGCTTCGCCGACACCTTTAATTGCGCCTAATCCATAAATAATTTTACCATCGACCACTCTAAAATGATAATCACTGTAATTAATAGATGGCGGCGTGATTTTTAATTTCATGGCTTGGCATTCTTCAACAAAGCGAACCAATTTATCGGTGTTGTCCATATCAGACGATAAGACCGCTGCCATAAATTCGGCGGGATAATGTGTTTTTAACCACGCCGTTTGATACGCTAACAATGCATACGCAGCTGAATGTGATTTGTTAAATCCATAGCCGGCAAATTTTTCCATTAAGTCAAAAATAAAGTTTGCACGAATTTCGGGGACATCGCGTTCAATCGCGCCGGTTACAAATTTTTTGCGTTGCTTCGCCATTTCTTTGGGGTTTTTCTTACCCATGGCTTTACGTAAAATATCGGCGCTGCCGAGTGAATAACCCGCGAGCACTTGCGCGATTTGCATGACTTGTTCTTGATATAAAATAACGCCGTACGTGGGCTGTAATACCGGTACTAATTTCGCATGGGGATAAACCACCTGCGCGCGACCATGTTTACGATCGATAAAATCATCGACCATGCCGGATTGCAAAGGACCTGGTCGAAATAAGGCAACGAGCGCTACAATATCTTCAAAACGATCGGGTTGTAAGCGTTTTACCAAGTCGCGCATGCCGCGTGATTCTAACTGAAATACCGCCGTGGTTTGACAGGCTTTTAATAATTTAAACGTGGCGGGATCATCCGTTGAAATTAATGAAATATCTAATTGATCGTCGTCTGTTTCAACAACTCGGCCGCAAGCGGCCGAGATTGTTTCCTTAATTGATTTCGCCTGCGCGGGAAACCCGCGCGAACGGCGACCAGAGGGGAGCATTGCATTGCTCCCCTCTGGACTCCCCAGCGCCCTTGTCTCCGCTGCAAGCAGCGGAGATTTCTTACTTTTATATTTATTGATGGCGCGCACGGCCCAATCAATAATAGTCAGCGTGCGCAAACCTAAAAAGTCGAATTTTACAAGGCCCACCGCTTCAACGTCATGTTTATCAAATTGCGTGACTAAAACAGAACTGCCAGGCTCGCAATAGAGCGGCGCAAAATCCGTTAATTTTGTGGAGGCGATAACCACACCGCCCGCGTGTTTGCCGACATTGCGCGTTAAACCTTCTAGCTTTTTGGCCAAATCAATTAAGACGCGGACTTCTTCCTCTTGTTGATAACGCTCGCGCAATAATGCTTCGTCATCCATTGCTTTGTTGAGCGTCATGCCGATTTCAAACGGAATTAATTTCGCGAGTTGATCGACAAAACCATACGGGTGCCCGAGTACGCGCCCGACATCGCGCACAACCGCTTTTGCGGCCATCGTGCCATAGGTAATGATTTGTGAAACAGAGCGTCGTCCGTATTTTTGTGCGACATATTCAATGACGCGATCGCGCCCATCCATACAAAAATCGATATCAAAGTCGGGCATGGAGACGCGTTCTGGATTTAAAAAACGTTCGAACAGCAAATCAAACTTTAAGGGATCTAAATCGGTAATTTTTAAAGCGTAAGCAACCAATGAGCCTGCGCCCGATCCACGTCCTGGCCCGACGGGTACGCCGTTTTCTTTTGCCCATTGAATAAAGTCCGCCACAATTAAAAAATAACCGGCAAAACCCATCTGAATGATCACGTCAATTTCGCGTTGTAATCGCTCATCATACGGTTTGCGTTTTTCGGCAAAATCATCGGCGGTTGCGTCGAATAACATGTTTAAACGTTTTTCATAACCCGCTTTTGCTAATCGCGCGAAATAGTCATCCAAACTACACTGTTGATCGGGGACAGGAAATTTAGGTAAAGACACTTTGTTTAAAACCAATTGAACTGAACAGCGTTTAGCAATTTCAAGGGTGTTTTCGATCGCTTCGGGAATATCGGCAAACAACTCAATCATTTCTTGTGATGATTTTAGATATTGTTGTTCTGTATATAAATGCGGGCGCTTTCTGTCCGATAACAACCAGCCCTCGTGAATACAGACTTTAGCTTCATGTGATTCAAAGTCTTCTTTTGTTAGAAAATGCACGTTATTTGTTGCAACAACCGGCAGATTGTACTCAGTGGCTAAATCTAAGGCGCGACGAATATATAAATCTTCGAAGGGATGGCCAACGCGATGCAATTCTAAATAAAATCGATTTGGAAAATGCTGCATCCAAAATTCTAAGCATTGTTTTGCGTGAGCCGTTTTATTGGCAATCAGTAATTGGCCGATGTCGCCTTCGCAACCGGCGGATAAAGCAATTAATCCTTCGCAACGATCAGGACGAAACCAATCTAAGCGTAAGACCGCTTTTCCATGTTGCTGTCCTTCGACATACGCTTTGGAAATTAATTTGATGAGATTTTTATAGCCGGGTTCATTTTGGCATAGCAATACTAAGCGATCGGGCTTTTTCGTATCGCGATTGTTCTCAACCCACACTTCACAACCAATAATGGGTTTGATCTTTGCGTTCAATGCGGCGCGATAGAATTTAATCAGACCAAATAGATTGGCATGATCGGTCAACGCTAACGCGGGCATTTGAAGTTCGACTGCTTTGCGCGTCAATTCATTGATTCGCACGACGCCATCGATGATGGAATATTCCGAGTGAATATGAAGGTGAACAAATGGCTGCGTCATACGTTAATGATATCCATTTCATACGTCGTTGAATAGTTTTTCACTTTATCATTTCAGCTCTGAGCTTAGAAGTCCTCTGAAACCCTTTCTATGACTAGTTTTCCTCAGCTCAGAGCTGGTTTGTAAGTTTTTACGTAAACTATTGCAGAAAGACGTAAAATTGCTTAATATTATGTCAGCCGAAATGAGATGCTTAAATTTTGACCACATCTTTGAGAAACGTGATTAAAACATCTGAACGGGTTTGTATCGGTACCCGATAAACCGAAAGGATAGCGCTATGATTAAAAAAGCAATTTTCTCTGTGAGTGTATTTTTATTGCGAAGCAAATACGCCGCGGCTTGCCGCGGGTACTTTACGCATGGGGTTTCTAAAGGGGAGAGGCGACTCTCCCCTTTAGTCGCCGAGCGCGAATTTACTTCGCGCAGGCGATCAATAAAAGAAATAAAAATACCCCGCCTGCTTGCAGCGGGGATTTTTATTTGTTCTATGGCATTTGCCGATTTTCAATTTGTTAATGGCCAATACAATCACCCGTTTGTTGAATTTGGGGGGTCGGGTTATTATTTAAATAATAGTGAATTTAAATTAGGGACGGTATCCGGTGGCAATGCCCCGCTCGTTAAAATGACGAATAATGGCATTACGCCGCAGTGGAATTTGGGATTGGGGTATCAATTTTTAAATTGTAGCGATAATGCATTGACACGCATGTTTGGTAATGAGGAATCGGTTGAATTGAAAGCGGATTATTTTAATAAGGTTAATAGAACCACTAACGGTAATCCGGGGACTGGTTCGATATACTTTATTGACACAGGGGCTTTTATAACAGGTAATTCGACCCCCTTGCTTTTACATAATTTAAAATTAAGTGATCGACAACGCCGAACGAATGTCGGGTTATATTTTAAAAGCCATCGTTATACGACCAATCCGAAAGTGACGTTGACGCCCTATGCGGGATTGGTGTATACGGATTATCGTGATTTTTATCAGTATTTTCTCGCATATGCTGCGCCGGCGTATCAAACGGATACTGAAAAATATACGATTGATGTCAACTATTACGGCCCGAGCTTTGGTAATCGTTTAACGTATAATTTAACAACAACATTGGCTGCTTTCACCGATGTTGAAGCACAATTGTTACATGCGAATGCGGATTTATCTGCTCGACAAGATCCAGTGTCCAGGCCTGCCGGCAGTTTTAATACGCGTATTGTGAAAGATGATGATAGCATGGGCATTACCTATCGCACGATTTTAACAGCCGGCCTTGATTACAATTTTAAGGCTAATCCGAATGGTCTTGCGATTGAGTTGATGGGTGGGTTAGATCGCTGGGGTTATAAACCGGTTGTGATTACGCCAAATGCAAATAACAGCACGCCTGCGCATTTGCATGGTGATACGCAAAATAATGGTTTTGTGATGTTAAACGTGACAGTGCCGTTGACGTTTATTTAGTTTCGTTGATTTTTAGAATTGTTTTTCTGCATCGGCGTGATCGCCGAAATGATAGTTACAAAAAAAATATCGAGTGGAGTGAAAAAAAATAATGAAAAGAATAGTGCCTATTTTATTCTTTCTCTTAATTAGTCCGATTATCGTGGGTGCCGTATCAAATCAACAAGCGGTGTTGCAACAACAAAATGTGGCGATACAAGATCCTACGCTCAATCTAACATCGGATATGTTTGGCTTGCATGGCCCCTTATCGATCGGGCTGCAATATAGCGAAACATTCGGCGCTATTTTTCAAGGTCGTTTCACACAATCCATTTTTAAACATAATGCAATTTCAATCGGTGCAGAATATGGTGCCAATCAGCGTCGTATCGATGCGACAGCGGCGCGCGCATTGACAAATAATCAACGCTTAAAAGTAACGGCTGAAAATCTGGCGCAAAATATCGATTTTAATTTTGCCTCAGGCACAACCAGTGAATGGGTGAATCAACCTGGTTATGGTTTGACGTATCAATACCTTATTGCTAATAAACTTGTTCAAGATCTTAATTTAAATGCGACGTATAGTCGCGCGATTGGCGAAACGTTACGTAATAAAAATTATGTGAATGCGTCGAGTACGGCGGTGACGAATTTACGCCATATTGCAGGCGCAACAGATGTTGGTGCAAGTGCGGGTGTTGATTTGCAACCCTTGCCGTCTACGTTGATTGGACTGCAATTAAATTATGATAACGTGAATTATAATGCGCGTTATAGTGACAATGATGCAAAAAATGCATCGGGGTTGGGCGCAACCATCAGTCTCAATCAGCTTTTATCAAGGCGCGTCAAATTACAGTTATTGGCGAGCAATCGTAAACCGTATGATGATTATAAAGCCGGCGTGTCTTGGCTCATGTCGAGTGCGCCTGGTTCGCAACTTGAGGTCGTGTTATCCAGTGATCGTTTGATTGCACAAACGGGTACAAATAATGATACGCAAGTGGGTCTAAATTTAAATTATAGTTGGGGCGGTGATACAAAAACGGCGCCTGCACTTTATCGTTTGTCAACACAAGATACGTTGGGTGATTTGTCCGATTGGACCGGTCAACCGGCTGTGCATATGGATCAAGTGTTAGCCGTGCGTGATGAAGCGACGATTGCAGCGCCGGTTTCTTTGATGCCGCCTCTGCTCTTCGCCAAGAAAAAAACACAGAGTTCGCCAGATGCACCTTATGTGAATCCGAATTTTCCGCAACCGGTGCCGATACAACCAGCAACTCAAGGCCACGCATTTACATACAGTATGCAAGCGCTTAATTATGATTTGACGAGTCCTGATGGCATGTTTTTTGATCCGAATAGCGCTCTCGACAGCACCGTGTTTAACACCGATTCGATTAATAATGGGGTGTTAAACAATTCTGGGTTGACAGCAACGTATAATAAAAATGCAAATACCTTTTCGATCACGGGAACACCCGTTACTAACAATATGGAATATGATGTGGCCGTAAAAGCAGGCAACTTTGCCGGAGAGAGTGCAGATTCAATTATTGTTCCGATTAGGGTCGGCACTGCTGCGCCGCCCACCATGACGGTATATCCCATTGATCACTTAACGGTGGGTACTGCATTGCCGGCGACAGATATTGCCGATATTACTGCAGGTTCGGGTGATATTAATACCGTTACGATTGATGACCAAGTGACGTGGACCGAGCATGGTTTAACAGCGACGGTGAATAAAACGAGTGATACGACCGCTAAAATTATGTTAAGCGGCACACCAACCGATGCGACGTTTGCAGAAGAAACATTGAAACTCGACGCGACCAACACGGCCGGATTACCTGTATCAAAAAACTTTGATCTTAATATTGCAGGTGCACCTGTTTGGAAACAAGATGCAACGATTTCAACGCCGTTTGTCGCGGGTTCGACAATTACACCCGTGGATTTAACCGCATTAGATTTGTTTAATAATCCAACCAAGAGCGGTAATTTAAATTATGAAGTGCAATCGCAACCGACGGGATTTCATTTGACAGTTGATGGAACAGAATTAAAAGGCAGGTTGGATAATACGATTGCAACGGGTGATTATACGATTGAAATATCGGGGACGAATACGATTGGCGCTTCTGTAAAAGCGGCGACGATTCATGTGAGCGTAACGGCGGCAACGGCTCCAACGATTACGGTTAACTCGATTGATCACTTAACGGTCGGAACCGCGGTGCCTGCAGCTGAACAAGATATTGCGGATATTACAGCAGGTAGTGGTACGATTTCATCGGTGACGATTAATAACAATGCAAATTGGAGCGCGCACGGATTAACAGCAACGATTGTATCGGTCAATGCAACCACCGATAAAATCATGTTAACCGGCACGCCAACCGATGCGACGTTTGCAGAAGAAACGTTAACCATTGCGGCGACCAATTCAACGAGCAAAACAACTTCACAACCGTTCCAATTAAATGTGGCGGGTCGTCCGGTTTGGAAACAAGATGCGACGATTGCGAATGCATTTGTGCCGGGCGAAAATATTTCGGCCATTGATTTAAGCGCATTGGATTTATTCCAAAATCCGCCTAAGAGTGGTGCTTTGAGCTATTCCATTAAATCACAGCCGAACGGATTTCATTTGTCGATTTCAGGTGCGCAATTGACGGGTAACTTGAATGCCAATGTTGCGGCGGGTACGTATCACGTTGAAATTTTAGGTCATAATAATGATGGTACGTCAGTCGATCCGGCGCATCAAACCACTGAAAAAGCGGCCGTGTTAACGGTTACAGTGAGTGCGGGATCAGCGACGCAACATATTCGATGTCCATCGGTTGATGAAATTAATGCGCATATTCCAACTCAGATTGGTCCGATGAGCGTGGATGTAACGGATCAAAGGGGAAATACCTATATATTTTCAGCGCCAACGGTTGCGCCAACAACACGATTCCAAAGTCTTCAAAATGCGCGATACAATTATCCTGCAATAAAAAGTATGTATTGTTTTTATTATGTGAGGACAGGGACATCGCCTAATCAGCTGGCTTTAATAGCGACAAATATGCCAGTGTCTGGTGCGACAAATGCTGGATTTGATCATCCCTATCCAAGCGCGCCTAATAACTGTGAGGCGAATGGCTCAGATCCTTGGTGTGCGTATCATTATGATTTAAATTAATTGATGCTATATAAAATGTAGGTTGGTGCTGAGCGAAGCGAGGCCCAACGGGAATAGTTTGTTGGGCCTCACGGCCCAACCTAC
>MGXQ01000054.1:8487-10744 GCA_001801405.1 Gammaproteobacteria bacterium RIFCSPHIGHO2_02_FULL_42_13
ATGCGAACAGGTCGGTCTCAGCTCAGAGGACGCGAAACTTCGTTTCGCTTACCTCTGAGCTGAGTATTATTAGAAATGATAATAAAACCCTAACCCAAATAAATCAGCGGGTTCTATTTTCCTGACTTCGAGCGTGTTTTAACCTAACTCATTGATTAAATTGGAAATCAGTTCTTGTTTTAGGCACCGCAACTATCTGCGTTTTTATTAATCAGATTTTCTGCAACTTATTGAAAACAGGTTGATTTTATAGTGGTAGGGCAAATTCAGACCACTAAAATGGAAAAATAAGATATAATTTTGCTCTCAACATTTGGAGGCAAAATGAGTGTCAAACGATTAAGTTTTAGCGCTGCGGAAAAATTCAAAGTGGCGCTTGAGGCGATTAGATCTGAATTAACAATAGCGGAAATATCGGCGAAATATGGGGTGCATGCTACGCAAATTAGCAAGTGGAAAAAGCAAGCATTAGACTATTTGGCAGCATCTTTTGTGGACAAGAAAAAGCCGCAGGATAATCATAAAAAAGAGCTTGCTGAGCTTTATCAGCAAATTGGGCAACTGAAAGTTGAAAATGACTTTTTTAAAAAAAAGTGTGATTTGTTCTTTAGATGATAAAAAAGCGATGTTAGAGCCAAAACATAGCTTTTTAAGCATACGGCAGCAATGTGAAATAATAGGAATAAATCGTTCTAACATTTACTATGTGCCTAAACCGATAGATGAAGAGACGCTGTTACTGATGCGAGTTGTAGATGAAATCTATACGCAGTATCCTTTTTTTGGAACACGTCAGATGAGTAGCTATTTACGCTTGAGAAAAGGGTTTCTATATTTAATGGCAATTATAGACTGGTACAGCCGTTATGTTTTGGATTGGGAGTTAAGCATTACTTTAGAAGCTGATTTTTGCATTGAAACATTGGCGCGAGTGTTGAAAAATAAAGTTTGTGAAATATTTAATACTGGCCAGGGTACGCAATTTACGAGTGCTGGCTTTACAGGATTATTAGCAGCAAGTGGTATTAAGATTAGTATGGATGGCAAAGGGCGAGCCTTAGACAACGTATTTGTTGAAAGATTATGGCGATCAGTGAAATATGAAAAAATGTATTTGCAAGAATGGAATACAGTTAGAGAAGTTCGGCAAGCGCTGGTTGAGTATTTTAGATTTTATAATAATAAACGTCCTCACCAAGGGTTGGGTGGAAAAACACCAGCATCAGTGTACTTGGCAATAAGATAAGTGAGGTGCCACGTTTTGGTAGAGGCTTGTTGATTCGTCTTGATGCGGCTACCGCCGCAGTCGACGATTTTTGTTAGGAAAAGAGAATTTAGTAGTAGTAGTTTTTTTATTATTTTTTAATCAAAAAGGGTAAAATTTTATATCTTAATTTTTGGAAAAATTGGTCTTGATTTTTCCCCCTCTTTATTTACACTATCCGATATGTCTGTGTTTTTAATAAAGTCAATTAATATATCGGAAAGTTTGTTTTCATTGTTAAGGCCAGTTTAAACAATAAGTGAGAAAAGTGAGAATTTATGAATCGACTGTGTGTATTTATGGGCGCTCAATTGGGAATCAATCCTTCCTATCGGAATGCTGTCCAAGAATTAGCGGATACTATCTTAAAACACCGTCTCACCTTGGTTTATGGGGGTGCCCGGATGGGATTGATGGGGCAGTTAGCCAATCAGGTATTAGAAAAAAATGGCAAAGTAATTGGCGTAATTACCGAAGATTTTTTCCAACAAGGCATAGCGCATCCTGAATTAACAGAACTTTGTATTGTTTCTTCTATGTCAGAAAGAAAACGAAAAATGGCTGAGATGTCAGATGGATTTGTAGCCTTACCCGGCGGATTAGGAACCTTAGAAGAATTATTTGAAATCTTAAATGCGGCAAAAATTGGGTTACACCAAAAACCCGTGGGGTTACTGAATATTGATCACTATTTTAATCGACTGATCGAATTTATCGATCAAATGGTCAAAAAAGGATTTTTAATGGTCGAACAAAAAAATATTTTAAAAGTATCTGAAAATCCAGCTGACTTAATTTTCACTTTTTTGACTTTACTGAATTCATCGAAACGAGGGGAAAGCACGGTAGGTTGGGCTAAATAAAATGTAGGTTGGTGCTGAGCGAAGCGAAGCCCAACGGGAATAGTTTGTTGGGCCTACGCTTGCTTTGTCATCCCCGAAAATGCGCAGCATTTGTCGGGGATCCATTCCTAAATGAACATCTATCTTGTTA